>NZ_JBSGCY010000025.1:0-61345 GCF_053602115.1 Nocardia sp. NPDC004582
CCGGGATCGAACCGGCCGAGTCGAGTGCGCGCGCCGCGGCGGCGGCCAGTGCGCCGCAGGTGGCGAACCGCCGCTCCGGAACCTTCGCGAGCGCGGTGGCGAGGACCGCGTCGAATCCCTTGGGCAACAGTGGATTCACCTGACTCGGGGCGGGCGCGGCCAGATGCATGTGCGCGTACATCAGCTGTGCGGAGTTGGTCGCGGGGAACGGTACGCGACCGGTCAGCAGATGGAACAGGGTGCAGCCCAGCGCGTAGACGTCCGCGCGCTGGTCGACGCGGGCAGCCGGATCGAGCTGCTCGGGCGCGGAATAGCGCAGGCTCGCGTACACCTCGCCGGTGCGGGTCAGTCCACCGGTCTCGTCGAGTGCCTTCGCGATCCCGAAGTCGGTGAGCACGATTCGCCCCGGCTGCCCGGGCGCCAGCAGAATATTGGCGGGCTTCACATCGCGATGCAGCACACCGGACCGGTGCGCGTGATCGAGCGCTTTCGCCACCGCCGTCACGATCGAGACGGCCTCCGGAGGCGGCATCGGCCCCGCCCGCAGTACCCGCTCGACATCGGTGCCGGCCACGTATTCCATGGCGATCCAGAGCCGGTCGTCGTTCTCGCCCCGATCGTGGGTGGTCACGATATTCGGATGCGTGAGCCGAGCGGCCAGATCGGCCTCCCGCCGGAACCGCGCCCGCATCGCCGGGTCATGGGAGACGGCCTGCCCCAGCAGCTTCAGCGCGACCGGCCGCGGCAGGCTCCGATCCTGGGCGAGATAGACCTCACCCATCCCGCCCGCACCGAGCAACCGTTCGATTCGATACCCGGCGAAAACCGCGCCGGCCACGAGCTCGCGCCCCACTGTCACGTCCTCCCACATCCTCCGGTTCGGACGACACTACTGGATCGATCGAGGGCGCCCGGCCGGTCGCGATTCAGACGCCGACCCGCGAACCGGCTGTGGCACTCACCATTTCGGCCGGTTCGGAGGTCTCGGGTGTGCGAGTGGGTAGCTCGTCGTCGAGGATGGGTTCGCTCAGGCCGATGCGCTGCTGGATGCGTTTCATCCAGGCCGGGGCCCACCAGCAGCGGTCGCCCAGCAGCTTCATGACCGCCGGGACCAGCATCATGCGCAGGACGGTGGCGTCGATGACGAGGGCCGCGATCATGCCGTAGGCGATGTACTGCATGAGGACCAGGTCGGAGAAGGCGAACGCGCCGGTGACGACCAACAGGATCAGCGCCGCCGCGGTGATGATGCGACCGGTGTGGGCGGTGCCGGAGCGGATGGCCTCCTCGGTGCTCGCGCCCCGCGCGCGGGCCTCGACCATGCGCGACAAGAGGAAGACCTCGTAGTCGGTGGACAGGCCGTAGATGATGGCGATGATCAGGAACAGGATGTTCGCCTGAATCGGCTGGGGCGTGAAGTTGAGCAGTGTCGCGCCGTGGCCCTCGGTGAAGATCCAGGTGAGGATGCCGAGGGTGGAGCCCAGGCCCAGCACGCTCATCAACGCGGCCTTCAACGGCAGCACCAAGGAGCCGAAGGTCAGGAACATCAGGATCGTGGTCGCCGCCAGGACCAGGGCGATCATCAGGGGGAGACGGTCGAGCAGGGCGGCGATGGTGTCGTGCTGGACCGTGGGGACGCCGGTCACCATGAGGGTGGTGCCATCGGCGGTCTCCAGATCGCGCAGGAAGTCGATCGTCTTGTCGTACTTGCTGGAATCGACCAGATACGCCTGGGTCTTGTAGATGGTCGGATCGGTCTGCGACCGGGTCGGGATCTCGAAACCCGAGGGCAGCAGGCCGGGCGCGAAGCTCGCGCGCTCCACCAGCGGACCCACCTCGGTGCTGTCACCGGTGACGATGATCAGTTCGATCGGGTCGGATTTGCGCAGCGGGAAATAGGTGTCGATCTCGTGCTGGGCCACCCGCACCGGATTGTCCGGCGGCAGATACTTCTCGCTGAAACCGCCGAAGGCGATATTGCGCACCGGCAGGATCAGCACCAGCAGGCCGAGGATCAGCAGCGCGGTGATCTTGCGCGGATGCCGCATCACCCAGCCGGTGCAGCGGCCCCAGAAGCTCTGCTCCACATCGCGGGCCGCGTCGCCGCGCCGGAACCGGTCGATGCCCAGGGCGTTCACCCGCGGGCCCAGGATCGCCAGCATCGCGGGCAGAATCGTGACCGCGGTGAACGCGGCCAGGCTGACCGTGGCGATCGCGCCGTAGGCGATCGACTTCAGGAAGCCCTGCGGGAACAGCAGCATCCCGGCCAGGCTCGCGACGATCATGGTCGCCGAGAACACCACCGTGCGGCCCGCGGTCGTCACCGACCGCCGCACCGCGGCCGGGGTGTCGTATCCGGCCGCCATCTCCTCGCGGAACCGGCTCACGATGAACAACGCGTAGTCGATGGCCAGGCCCAGCCCGATCATCGAAACGACCGGGGCGACGAACGAATTCACCTCGGCGACATTGGTGATTCCGCGCACGATGCCGTTCGCGCCCAGAATGGTGAGCACACCCATCATGAGCGGCAGCGCCGCCGCGACCACGCCGCCGAAGATGAAGAACAACAGGATCGCCACCGCCGGGATCGCCAGCAATTCCATGCGATGGGTGTCGGCGGAGATGGTGTCGGTCAGGGCCGTCCCGATGGGTTGCAGCCCACCGACCTTCACATCGATGTCCGGCACCGCGAACGCGTTCTTCACCTGCACGTAGTGCGCCGACAGCTCGTCACCGGTCTCCCCCTTGAGGGCGATGGAGGCGACCGCGCGCGTCTTGTCCTTGGTGGCCAGGCCCGACTGCGAGCCCAGGGTGGTGCTCACCCCGGGCCAGTAGGTGGCGTTGACCGCGGCCACCGCGTCGGGAAATCGCTGGGTGAGGGTGTTGAGACTGTCCACCACCGGTTGATTCACGGCGGGGTCGTCGACGGTCGTCCCGTCCGGAAAGTGATAGATGATGACCATGTCCGCGGCGTGATTCGGCCCGAACGCGCCCGCCGCCAGCTCCGCGGCCCGCACCGACTCCGAATTCGGATCGTCCAGACCGCCCGCGCTGAGGCGACCTTCGAAACCCAGCGAGTACCCGCCGAGGGCCAGCAGGGCGGCCGCGACCGCGCCCAATGCGAGGAAACGATGGCGGGCGACGAGTTGTCCCCATAGCGCGAAGACATCTCGTTCGCGCGGGCGGCGGCTCGTGGTCATACTGCACGGTAACAGGCACGATCAGAATTAATTAAAAGCCTCGTCTGGCAATACAATTAGAATTACAAGAAACGTGATTTCATCATAGATGAATGGTATTTATCGAGGTCGTGAATCAGCTGGTCGTGAGCCGGGGTCGGCGCAGCGCGCCCATGCGCCGGATGATGCGCGGACGGCGCAGGTCACGGGCCATCCATTCGCCCAGGGTGACGCCCGCGGCGAGTGCCAGCCCGACCGCGAACGCGCTGAACAATTGGTTCAGCCCGATCAGCAGTTCGTCATTGAGCAACGCGTACAGCCCGCGATAGACCTTCAGGCCCGGCAGCAGGGGAGTGATGCCCGCGACCGCCACCACCAGCGGGGGCGTCAGCGCGCGCCGGGCCAGCAGACCGCCGGCCAGGCCCACCACGGTGGCGGCCACGCCCGAGGAGACGACCGGCCCGAACCCCAAATGCTGGACCAGCAGATAGACAATGGTCGCCGCGCCGCCACTGAACGCGGCCGCCGCCAGCGCCCGCCGCTCAGCATAACAGGCCAGCGCGAACGCGCCGGCGGTCACCGCGCCCGCGAACAGCTTGAGCGGCAGATTGGTCAGGTCCCGGGTCGAGGTCATCTCGACCGTCGGCACCGTCGCCTCGAACACCTCGGCCACCCGCAGCGTGAGCGCGATCCCGCCGATGATCCCGACCGTCATCATGATCACTTCCAGCATGCGCGCCGACGCCGTCACCGGCGCTCCGGTGATCGCGTCCTCCACCGCGCCGACCAGCTGTAAACCGGCCAGCAGCACCGCGATTCCGGCCGCGATGATCAACGCCGGATCCAGATGCAGCCCGGCGGCGAAGGTCGACACCAGCACCGCGGGCGCCGCGGCGATCACGCCGCCCATCATGTGCTGGAAGAAGAACGGCAGCCCGCGCCGGTTCAGCAGCCGGTTGGTGCGGTCGATGAGCATGGTGGTCACGAAACTCAACAGCCCGATCAGCCAGCCGCCATTGAGCAGCAGGGCCACCGCCGCCGCCATCAGCGCCCAGCCCAGCGTCGCCGACCAGCGCGGGTACGGATGCGGCGCGGAGGTGATCTCGTCGAGGGCCGAGAGCGCGTCCTGCGGCGGCACCAGTTCGCTGCGGATGCGCCGGGTCAGCCGGTCCACCGCGGCGAGCCGGGTGAAGTCCAGCGCCCGATAGTGCACGACCCGCATGGTGGTGGCGGGCGGCAGCCGGGTGCCGCGGTCGGCCGAGATACGGATCGAGTTGTAGGTGACGTCGATATCACAATGGGACAGTCCGTAAGTGGAGGCGATGAACTCGATCTGGGTGGTGGTGTCCATCACCGCCGTGCCCGACGCCAGCACGACCTCGCCGACCCGCTCGGCCAGATCGAGCACCTCGGTCACGGTCGCGTCGTCGGTGAGATCGATCGGCCGCACCGGTGCGGGCGCCTCCACGACGGTGTCCACGGTGGCGCGTTGATCAGCGACGACGCGGTCGGAGACGGTGGTGAGCAGGCGCCGCCACCACCGGGTGCGCAGCCCCGCGGGCAGACCCGGCGACTCGACGGCCACCTCATTGCTCACAGTAAGAAACGTACACGGGCGATCGAGATCACCAGGATGAGCGCGGCCGTGGCAGTAGTGTTTTGGGTATGGCGACGAGCGGCGTTTCGATCTCCGAAGAGCTACGCACGGCACTCGACGGCCCCTGGCGGGAGGTTCGCCAACGGGCCCGCGCGGTCCTCGACGACGACCGGCTGTTCGGCGATCCGAGCCTCGATCTGAAAGCCGCGCGGGCCCGCGTCCTGGACCAGATGCGGCTGGTCTCCTCCTTCGGCTGGGTCGAATCCGGCTTCCGCCACCCCGACGGCGCCCCCGGTGACGCGGGCGCGGTCGTCACCGCGCTCGAGATGCTCGCCTACACCGATCTGTCGCTGTGGGTGAAAAGCGGTGTGCAGTGGGGACTTTTCGGCGGCGCGGTCGAGAACCTCGGCACCGAGCGGCATCGCGAGTACCTCGACGAGTTGATCCCGCTGCGGCTGCTCGGCTGCTTCGCCATGACCGAGACCGGCCACGGCAGCGATGTCGCCAACCTGGAGACCACCGCCACCTACGATCCGGCCACCCGGGAGTTCGTGGTGCACAGCCCGACTCCCTCGGCCCGCAAGGACTACATCGGCGGCGCGGCCGAACACGCCCGCATGGCAGCGGTTTTCGCGCAGCTGATCACCGGCGGGCAGAGCCAGGGCGTGCACTGCTTCCTGGTCCCCATCCGCGACGAGACGGGCGGCGACCTGCCCGGGGTGACCACCGGCGATTGCGGCTACAAGGGCGGCCTGCCCGGCGTCGACAATGGCCGAATCATGTTCGACCAGGTCCGGATTCCGCGTGAGAACCTGCTCAACCGGTACGCCGACGTGGCCGAGGACGGCACCTACAGCTCCGAGATCGAGAATCCGAGCCGGCGCTTCTTCACCACCCTGGGCACCCTGGTGCGCGGGCGGGTCAGCGTCGGCGGTGCGGCGGCCGCCGCGGCCCGGGTCGCGCTGAGCATCGCGGTCCGCTACGGCGAGCAGCGCCGGCAGTTCGCCGATCCGGACACCGGTGAGGAGACGGTGCTGATGGACTACCGCAGCCATCAGCGCCGGCTGCTGCCGCTGGTAGCCCGTTCCTACGCACTGGCTTTCGCGCAGAACGACCTCGTGCACCGCATGCATCTGGTGCAGACCGGGCAGGAGACCGATCCGCGCGCCCGGCGCGCGCTGGAGAACCGGGCCGCCGGACTCAAGGTGGCGCAGACCCGCTTCGCCACCGCCGCCATCCAGGAATGCCGCGAAGCCTGCGGCGGCGCAGGCTATCTCACCGAGAACCGGCTGGTCACCCTCAAGGCCGACACCGATGTGTTCACCACCTTCGAAGGTGACAATGTGGTGCTGACCCAGCTGGTGGCCAAGGACCTGCTGACCGCCTACGCCGACGAGGTCCGCGATCTCGACGCGCTCGGCTGGGTGAAGTTCGCCGCCACCATGGCCCGCGACGTGGTGCGCGAGCGATCCGGTGTGCGCCAGATGATTCAGCGCCTGCGCGACCGCGGCGACGACACCGTCGACGAGGGCGATCTGTCGCGGCGCTCGGTGCAGCTGCAGCTGTTCGCCGACCGCGAGGACTATCTGGTCCGCACCGCCGCGCATCGGTTGCAGGCGCGTGCCAAGGAGACCGGTCCGTTCGAGGCGTTCAACAACGCGCAGGACCACATCCTCGCCGCGGGCTCCGCCCACATCGAGCGGCTGGTGCTGGAAGCCTTCATCGACGGCATCGCCGGAATCGAGGACCCGCAGGCCCGGGCGCTGGCCGACACGGTGTGCGATCTGTTCGTCTATTCGTCCATCGAGCAGCAGCAGGCCTGGTACATCATGCACCGGTTCATGTCGGTGGAGCGGGCCAAGTCGGTGCGGCGCGGGGTGAACGAACTCGTGGATCGGCTCCGGCCGCAGGCGCTCACCCTGATCGAGGGCCTGGGCGTGCCGGAGGGCCTGCTGCGCGCGGCGATGCTGGGCTGAACCGCGGACGCTATCGTGCAGACGTGAGCAGACCGACCACCCCCGTCCCCGCGCGCCCGGCGGCCCGGCCCCACCCGGCCACCCTGCCCGCCGTGATCCTGGCGGGGGTGATCGTCACCCTGCTCGTGCCGCTGACCTTTCCGTCCGGCGGCGGCTCGACGAGCGCGGACCTGACCCTGGAGAACGGCATCCACTCCGCGCTCGACGCCCATACCTGGGTGTACCGAGTGCTGGTGTTCCCCAGTAACAGTCCGGTCGTGCTGACCCTGCTGGTCGTGTCCGCGGCGGTGCTGGCCTCCCGGCGGCTGTGGTGGCAGGCGGGGTTCGCGCTGATCGCCCCGGAACTGGTGGTGGCGGTCAATACCTATGCGCTCAAACCGTTCTGGGAACGCAAGCTCGAGCACTATCTGGCCTACCCGAGCGGGCACACCGTGCAACTGGTCGCGGTGGTGACGGCGTTCGCGCTCGTGACCGAATCCGCGCGGGTGCGCCGGGGCACGGTGATCGTCATGGTGGTGGTGCTGCCCGCCGTCACGATCGGCATGGTCGGGCTCGGATACCACCATCCGACCGACGTGATCGGCGGCACGGCGGCCGCGGTGGCGCTCGTGACCGCCCTCTACCTGCCGTGCCGCTACCTCGCGGCAACCCCCGCGGGGCGGGCGGCTAGTACAGCGACGCCGCTCCCGCGAGAATGAACCAGACCACCCACAGCGCCGCGATGACGAAGCCCAGGGTGAGCATCACCCGCATGAACCCGCGCCCCACCTCGATCCGGTCGCTGCGGCGCGGATAGAGCTTCCACGGGCTGAACCACGGCGAGGGCATCACGAAACCCCGGCCCGCCGAGGCGTGTTCCTGCTCCAACCGGGCCTGCTCCAAGGCGTACGCCTCGGCCTGGGCCTGCTGCGGGCCGCCGTGCCACAGGGTCGGATCGACCGGACCCAGGAAGCCCTCGTTCAGCAGATCCTGCGGCGCGGGCAGATACGGCAGGATCCCCAGACCGCGGAACGCCCAGGCCACGTCATTGGCCGACCACTGCGGCCGCCCCCGCGACAGCAGGCCGGTGAAGTGGTCGCGCAGCCGCCGCTCGTCGCCCAGCAGCACCTGGAAGCCCGGATCGTTCCACAGCTGGGTGACCTTCAGATTCGAGTCCGGCGGCGGCACCACCAGCACGATGCCGTGGATGACCCGCTGCCCGAGCCCGCGCTCGGCCAGCCAGGTCTGCAACGCGAAGGTGTGATCGCGGGACTTGTCCAGGGGACTGCGCTTGTCGCCGCCCTCGAAGGTGACGATCCGGTCCCCGACCCGCCACGGGCCGTTGACCGGCACCTGCAGCTCACCGTCGAGTTTCTCGGACAGCGCCTCGGCCTCGATCACCACACAGCTGGTCGGCGTCCACACCACCGCGTCGAAGGGATGCAGCTTATCGCCGTGGAACAGACTGCAATTGACCGTCGCGACGCCCTGGGGGTCGGTGCTGCCCTTCCAGGTTCGCAGCCAGTCGATGAGCACCCTCTCGGCGTGGGTGCCGGCGGCGTTCTGCACTCGGACGAGCATCGGCTCTCACCTTCCTCGTCGGATCGGTACCGCGAATGGTACGGGCACAACACCCCAAACTACCGCCGGGCGCGCCGCCGCGCTCAGTTCCGGTGCTCCGCCGGGAAAATCGGCAGCCGCAACGCGCCCGGAGCGAAGTCCGGCACCACCGCCGCCGTGGGCGCGACCGGGCTGATCCGGCGGTACGGGGCGCCCAGCGCCGGCCGCGGATCGGGCTCGTTTCGGTTGGGCCAGAACGCCATTGCGCGCTCGGCCTGCGCGGTGATGGTCAGCGACGGGTTCACGCCCAGGTTCGCCGTCACCGCCGAACCGTCGGCCACGTGCAGCCCCGGATGGCCGTACACGCGCTGATACGGGTCCACCACACCGCTTTCCGGGCCCTCGCCGATGACACAGCCGCCGATGTAGTGCGCGGTGGCGGGAATGTTGAACACGTCCATCGCCAGCATCTGCACATCGCCGTCGACGTGCTCGCCGAAGCGGCGGCCGACCTCGTGGGCCAGCGGGATCCAGGTCGGATTCGGCTTGCCCGTGCCCTGTTTCGTCTTCAGCTGTCCCCAGCGCCGGAACGAGGTCAGCGAATTGTCCAGCGACTGCATCACCAGCAGGATGACCGAGCGCTCCGAGGCCCGCCGCGCGTTGAGGCTGCGCGCGAACACCACCGGATGCAGCACCATGGCCAGCAGGAAGCGCAGGAACCGGAACGCGCCGCCGTCGACCAGCGGCACCGACAGCGGGAACAGGCCGTTCTGCCCCTTGCCGTAGTGGCAGACCTCGACGTGGGTGTCGGGCTCGGGGTGGATGGAGGAGGTGATGGCGATGCCCTCGGCGAAATCGTCGCGCGACTTGCTCACCACATTGAGGATGGCCTCGGAATTGGAGCGGGTCAGCTCGCCCAGCCGCGGCGACAGATTGGGCAGCACGCCCTCGTCGCGCATCTTGTGCAGCAGCTTCTGGGTGCCCAGCGCGGCCGCCGCGAACACCACCTGCTCGGCGGTGAACACCTTGCGGCCCTTGCGGACCCAGCGGTCCGAACGCTGGGTCTCGATGGCGTAACCGCCGCCGGTCATGGGCCGCACCTTGGTGGCCGTGGTGAGCTCGAACACGTGCGCGCCGGCCTGCTCGGCCAGGTACAGGTAGTTCTTGGGGGTGGTGTTCTTGGCATTGTGCGGGCAGCCGGTGAAGCAGCGCGCGCAGTGGATGCAGCCCTTGCGCCGCGGGCCGGCGCCGCCGAAGTAGGGGTCCTCGACCTCCTCGCCGGGAGCGGCCTCGTTGAAGAACACGCCGACCCGGGTGGGGTGGAAGGTATCGGCGACGCCCAGATCGGCTGCCACCGAACGGATCACGTCGTCCGCGGGGGTCATGCGCGGGTTCTCGGTCACCCCGAGCATGCGCTGGGCCTGGTCGTAGTAGGGCGCGAGCTCGGCGCGCCAGTCGGTGATGTGGGCCCACTGGCGGTCGGTGTAGAACGCCGGGAGCGGCTCGTAGAGGGTATTGCCGTAGATCAGCGAACCGCCGCCCACGCCCGCGGCGGAGAACACCGCGCACTTGCCCAGCACGCTGATCCGCTGGGTGCCGGTCAGGCCCAGGCGCGGGGCCCAGATCGCTTTGCGCACATTCCAGTTCGTCTTGGGGATGTCCTCGGCGTTCCAGCGGCGGCCGGATTCCAGCACGGCCACCCGGTAGCCCTTCTCGCTCAGGCGCAGCGCGCTCACGCTGCCGCCGAACCCGGAGCCGATAACGACGACGTCATAGTCGAAGTCGGGCATGGTCTTTCCTCTCGCGGTCCCAACCAGATGTGAGAAGGATTGCACACAACTCTCTCACGGAGTAGGTCCGCTCCCGGCGCGGCGGCGTGCCCGGATGGTCATGGCGCGCCGATTGGGGTAGGACGGGGACTGTGACAACCGAGCGGAACGCCGAACCGGTGTACAGCGACCGCATCCTGACCGTGCCCAACGTGCTCAGCTTGGTGCGGCTCATCGGCGTGCCGGTGTTCCTGTGGCTGCTGCTGGTCGAGAAGGCCGACGGCTGGGCCTTCGCGCTGCTGGTCGCCAGCGGTTTCACCGACTTCCTCGACGGCAAGCTGGCACGGCTGTTGGATCAATCGTCCAGGTTGGGTGCGATCCTGGATCCGCTGGTCGACCGGCTCTACCTGCTGGCGACGCTGGGCGGCTTCCTGATTCGCGGCATCCTGCCCTGGTGGGTGGTGCTGATCCTGGTCGCCCGCGACGGCATCCTGACCCTCACCCTGGGCATCTACAAACGCCGCGAACTACCCCCGCCCGAGGTCATCTACCTGGGCAAGGCCGCCACCTTCGCGCTCATGTCGGCGCTGCCCTGGCTGCTGGCCGGGCAGATGGACTGGGCCGCCGCGGGTTTCGGCCGCGCCTTCGGTGGGGCATTCTTGATCTGGGGCACGGCGGTCTACGTCTGGACCGGAATCCTGTACCTCGGCAAGGCCCTCGCCGTGGCCCGAGCGATACCGCCCGTGCCACACCATGATCACTCCCGATAGGGTGTGCGACGGACGGATCGACGACGATCCCGAGAGGAACCGCCCGTTGAAAGGACACTGCCAGTGACCGCAGTACCCGAGGATTTGCGCTACTCCGAAGAGCACGAGTGGGTGAGCAAGGTGGGTCCGACCCGGGTACGGGTGGGCATCACCGATTACGCGCAGTCGCAGTTGGGTGACGTCGTGTTCGTGCAGCTGCCCGCGGTCGACTCCGACGCGCCGGCCGGTGAGAGCATCGCCGAGATCGAATCCACCAAGAGCGTGTCCGACATCTACGCCCCGCTGGCCGGGAAAGTCGTTGCGGTGAACGATGTTCTGGACGCCGAGCCCGAGACCGTCAACTCCGCGCCCTACACCGAGGGCTGGCTGTTCGAGCTCGAGGTCGAATCCGCCGAGGCCCTCGAAGCGGCCCTGGGCAAGCTCCTGGACGCCGCAGGTTATCAAGGAGTTATCGGAGGCTGAAGCAGCCTTCACAGTTCTACCTGCACGGGTACGCCCTGGCAGGGTACGGTCAATGCCAACAGAAGTGCGCGCAGCCGGTGCCCGGATTTTCCGGACCTACCCGAGGCGGGGAGCGGCCGGAGCGCCGCATCGCTGAGGGCATCAATTGCTTGCATGGATTATTCGGTTCGAGGAGGAGAGCAAGGGTGAGCGAGAACAAGGACCCGGGTTACCAGGAAACGGCAGCAGAGACCACTTCGGTGTTCCGTGCCGACTTCCTGAACGAGGTCGACACGTCGCGCACCGAGCAGACCGGCGAGCAGCCGGTGCAGGGGGTGGAGGGTCTGCCCGCGGGCGCGGCCCTGCTGGTGGTCAAGCGTGGTCCGAATGCCGGTTCGCGCTTCCTGCTCGACCAGCCGACCACCTCGGCGGGACGCCATCCCGACAGCGACATCTTCCTGGACGATGTCACGGTCAGCCGTCGGCACGCGGAATTCCGCCAGGACGACGACACCTTCCAGGTCGTCGACGTGGGCAGCCTCAACGGCACCTACGTCAACCGTGAGCCGGTGGACTCCTCGGAGCTGCAGAACGGCGACGAGGTCCAGATCGGCAAGTTCCGTCTGGTCTTCCTGACGGGTCCGCGACCGGCGACGAGCGACTCGGCGCTATAGGACCGAGCGGAATGACTGGCGCAGCGCAGTGGACGCGCGGAGGCATGTCGATCGGCTCCGTGCTGGATCTCCTGCGTCCGGATTTTCCGGACATCACCATCTCCAAGATCCGATTCCTGGAATCGGAGGGCCTGATCAGCCCGGAGCGCACGCCCTCGGGATACCGCCGCTTCCATGTGGCGGATGTCGAGCGTCTGCGCTTCGTGCTGACCGCGCAGCGGGATCAGTACCTGCCGTTGAAGGTGATCAAGGAACAGCTCGAAGCGATCGACAGTGGGGCGGCGACGCTCGGAGTCCGGGAAGCGCGGGCCCGGGCGAACGCCGTGGGAGGCATGGTGCCCGAATCCCGAGGCATCCCGGAATCATCGGATGCCTTGTCCGCCAACGGGGGCGGTCGGCTGCGCCGGTTGAACGCCGTGCCCGGTGAGGTGTCGCCCGAGGAGCTCCGGTTCGATCACGAAATCCGGATCACCCGGGCGGACCTGCTCGATCAGGCCGGCATCGACGAGAAGTTCCTCACCGAACTGATCCGTGCCAATCTGATCACCCCCGGCGCCGCCGGGTACTTCGACGGCGATGCCGTCACCCTCGCTCGCACCGCCAAGGCGCTGAGCGAATTCGGTTTGGAGGCAAGGCATCTGCGCGCCTTCAAACTGGCCGCGGATCGGGAGGCCGCCATGGTGGCCCAGATCGCCGCGCCGATCGCCAAGAGCCGCGACGCCGATGCTCGCGCTCGCGCCGAGGAGACGGTCCGGGAATTGGCCGCACTGTCGCTGACACTGCACACCTGCCTGGTGAAGACCTCGGTGCGCGCTTCTCTCGGCGGCTGAATTCTTCGCCTAGACTCGGTGATACAGCCGGGTTGGGCGCCCTGGTGAGGATCTGGGAGGCAGTGCGATGAGCGAAATGCGTGTGATCGGCATCCGTGTCGAACAGCCACAGAATCAGCCCGTGCTGCTGCTGCGCGAAGTGTCCGGGGACCGGTACCTACCGATCTGGATCGGGCAGGCCGAGGCGACCGCGATCGTGCTGGAGCAGGAGGGCGTCACGCCCATCCGCCCGCTCACCCACGACCTGATCAAGATCCTGATCAAGGAGCTGGGCCACACCCTCAAAGAGGTGCGGATCGTGGATCTGCAGGAGGGCACCTTCTACGCCGACCTGGTCTTCGAGAACGATCTGCGCATCTCCGCGCGGCCCTCGGACTCGGTCGCCATCGCGTTGCGGGTGGGCTGCCCGATCTATGCCGAGGAGCCGGTGCTCGAGGAGGCCGGACTGGTCATGCCCGACGAGCGCGAGGACGAAGTCGAGAAGTTCAAGGAGTTTCTCGAATCGGTATCTCCGGATGATTTCAAGGCCACGGACAGCTGACCAACTGCTGACCGGGCAAAGCATCCGAAATGAGACATTTCCTAGTCTCTACCTCAGCTTTAGGGTGAGAAACACGCACTCGGCCATGCTTTTACGGTGCCGATTTTGCGGCCACAATCAGGGGAGTAGCCTCGATTGTCAGTCCAACGCTCCAGAGTCGATCAAGAGCCCAGCCCTGATAGGCGCGCAGTAAGGGAGTAAGTCAGTGGGAGATCAACCGCAACCTCGGGATGTGGTGCAGCCAGGGCTGTTCCCCGATGACACGGTGCCCGACGAACTCGTCGGTTACCGCGTGCCCAGCGCGTGCCAGGTGGCCGGAATCACCTACCGGCAGCTCGACTACTGGGCCCGCACCGGGCTGGTCGTCCCCTCCATCCGCAGCGCCACCGGATCCGGCAGCCAGCGGCTGTACTCGTTCAAGGACATCCTGGTCCTCAAGATCGTCAAGCGGCTGCTCGACGCCGGCATCTCCCTACAGAACATCCGCATCGCGGTGGACCACCTGCGCAGCCGCGGCGTCGAGGATCTCGCCGGAATCACCCTGTTCAGCGACGGGACCACGGTCTACGAATGTTCCTCCGCCGAAGAGGTGGTCGATTTACTGCAGGGCGGCCAGGGCGTGTTCGGCATCGCCGTGAGCGGCGCCATGCGCGAGCTCACCGGGGCCATCGCCAACTTCCCGGCCGAGCGCGCCGAGACCGCCTCCGCCATGGATCGCCCCGAGGACGAGCTCTCGTTCCGCCGCAAGGCGCGGATGAGCAAGACCGGTTAGCCTGGCCGGCAACATTCTTGTAACCTGCGGCCGCTTAGACTGACAGTGCGTCGCAGCCGTGCGGGAGAGTTCCGGGGATAGTCTCGGACGCCGAAGGAGCAGCACCTCCCCGTCAATCTCTCAGGCACAAGGGACCGTGCGGAGTTTCGACGCCTCTGGAAAGTGATGGCCGCGTGCCGTCCGCCCATGGTGAAAGGTCACCGGTCGCCAGGCCGGGGTCCGAATCTCTCAGGCATCGAGGACAGAGGGGGAGGGCAGACGATACGTCGGCCGAAAGGCCGACCCCCGCCCACCCTTTGGAGCAGCCGTGATCTGGACTCGATCCTTCGCCGACCGCCACATCGGCCCCGACAGCGGCGAAACCGGCCGTATCCTCGAGACCGTGGGCGTCGAGTCGCTGGACGAACTCGCCACCAAAGCTGTGCCCGCGAGCATCCTGGACGCCCCCGAAGGCAATGGACTGAACGCGCTGCCCGACGCCGTCTCCGAACACGACGCGCTGGCCGAGCTTGCGGCACTGGCCAATTCGAACACCGTGGCCACCTCCATGATCGGGCTCGGGTACTACGACACCCTCACCCCGCCGGTGCTGCTGCGCAACCTCATCGAGAACCCGGCCTGGTACACCGCCTACACCCCCTACCAGCCCGAGATCAGCCAGGGCCGCCTCGAGGCGCTGCTCAACTTCCAGACCATGGTCGGCGACCTGACCGGTATGGAGGTCGCCAACGCCTCCATGCTCGACGAGGCCACCGCCGCGGCCGAGGCCATGACCCTGCTGCAGCGGGCCAACCGCAAGTCGAAGTCGGAGCGGCTGCTCATCGACACCGACCTGTTTCCGCAGACCCGCACCCTGCTCTACACCCGCGCCGAGCCGCTGGGCATCGAGATCGTGGAAGCCGACCTGGCCGCGGACGGGCTGCCCGCGGGCGAGTTCTTCGGCGTGATCGTGCAGGTGCCGGGCGCGTCCGGCCGGATCGTGGACTGGGCTCCGGTCATCGAGGCCGCTCACGAACGCGGCGCTCTGGTCGCGGTGGGCGCGGATCTGCTCGCGCTGACCCTGATCACCCCGCCCGGCGAGCAGGGCGCGGACGCCTGCTTCGGCACCACGCAGCGCTTCGGCGTGCCGCTGGGCTTCGGCGGGCCGCACGCGGGCTACCTGGCCGTGCACACCGCGCACGCGCGGCAGCTGCCGGGCCGTCTGGTCGGGGTGTCCGTCGACGCCGACGGCAACCTGGCCTACCGGCTGGCGCTGCAGACCCGTGAGCAGCACATCCGCCGTGAGAAGGCGACCTCCAACATCTGTACCGCGCAGGTGCTGCTGGCCATCCTGGCCGCCATGTACGCCTCCTATCACGGCGCGGACGGACTGCGTTCGCTCGCGCGCCGGGTACACGGGCACGCGCAGTGGCTGGCCGCCGGTCTCGGCGACGCGGTCGTGCACCAGAGCTTCTTCGACACCGTCCTGGTGCACGTGCCCGGCGGCGCCGAAGCCATCGTGGCCAAGGCGAAGGGCGAGGGCATCAACCTGCGGCTGGTCGACGCCGACCATGTCGCCATCGCCTGCGACGAGGTCACCACCGACACCCATGTGGTCGCCGTGCTCGACTGCTTCGGCGCGGAGGTCCCGGTCGGCCCCGAGGGCGCGCTCTTCCACGGCAAGCAGCGCCCGCACATCGAGGTCCGCACCTCCGAGTACCTGACCGCGCCCGCGTTCACCAAGTACCGCACCGAGACCGCCATGCTGCGCTACCTGCGCGCGCTCTCGGACAAGGACATCGCGTTGGACCGCAGCATGATTCCGCTCGGCTCCTGCACCATGAAGCTCAACGCGGCCGCCGAGATGGAGGCCATCACCTGGCCCGGCTTCAACCGCGTGCACCCGTACGCGCCGGTCGAGGACGCGCCCGGCCTGATCAAGCTGATCGAGGACCTCGAGGGCTGGCTGTGCGCGGTCACCGGCTACGACCGGGTCTCGTTGCAGCCCAACGCCGGTAGCCAGGGCGAATACGCGGGCCTGCTCGCGATCCGCCGCTACCATCTCGATCGCGGTGACTCGCACCGGGATACGTGCCTGATCCCCGCCAGCGCGCACGGCACCAACGCCGCCTCCGCCGCCATGGTCGGCATGCGGGTGGAGGTCGTCAAGACCAGCCCCAACGGCGACATCGACCTCGACGACCTGCGCGCCAAGATCGCCGACCACGCCGAGCGGCTGGCCTGCATCATGATCACCTACCCGTCCACGCACGGCGTGTACGAGCACGAGGTGGCCGAGCTGTGCGCGCTGGTGCACGAGGCCGGCGGCCAGGTGTACGTGGACGGCGCGAACCTCAACGCCCTGGTCGGGGTGGCCCGCCCCGGCAAGTTCGGCGGCGACGTCAGCCACCTGAACCTGCACAAGACCTTCTGCATCCCGCACGGCGGCGGCGGTCCCGGCGTCGGCCCGGTCGCGGTGCGCGAGCACCTGGCGCAGTACCTGCCCGGCGACCCGCTGGTCAAGGGCTCGCACGCGGTGTCGGCGGCCATGTACGGTTCGGCGTCGATCCTCCCGATCACCTGGGCCTACATCCGCATGATGGGCGCCGAGGGCCTGCGCCGCGCCACCCTCACCGCCATCGCGTCGGCCAATTACATTGCGCGCAAGCTGGATCCGCACTTCCCGGTGCTCTACACCGGCGACAACGGCATGGTCGCCCACGAGTGCATCCTGGACCTGCGCGAGATCACCAAGCGCACCGGCGTCACCGTCGACGACGTCGCCAAGCGCCTGGCCGACTACGGCTTCCACGCCCCGACCATGAGCTTCCCCGTCGCGGGCACCCTCATGGTGGAGCCCACCGAGAGCGAGAACCTCGAGGAACTCGACGCCTTCATCGCGGCCATGATCGCCATCAAGGGCGAGATCGACCAGGTCGAGGCCGGCGTCTGGCCCGTCGAGGACAACCCGCTGCGCGGCGCGCCGCACACCGCGGAATGCCTGGTCGGTGAGTGGGATCACCCGTACAGCCGCGAGACCGCGGTCTACCCGATGGGCGTGAAGCACACCCGCGCCAAGGTGTGGCCGTCCGTGCGCCGCATCGACGGCGCCTACGGCGACCGCAACCTGGTCTGCTCCTGCCCGCCCCTGGAGGCCTACGCCGACGCGGAGTGATGATCCGCTGTAGCTGAACAGGCAAGCGCCCCAGCGGTTCCCGGAACCGATGGGGCGCTCGTCGTGGCGACGCGGGGTGAAACAGGGTCAGGCGTTGACCGGCTTGTAGGTGGAGATCGCCCAGATCACCACGACGTCGAGGGCGATGATGAGAATCGACCAGGCCGGGTAGTAGGGGATCCAGAGGAAGTTCTCCACGATGGACAGGGCCGCCAGGATGAGGGCGGCGACGCGGCCCCAGGTGGAGCCGCGCAGCAGGCCGATCGCCACGATGATCTGGATGACGCCGACGCCGATGTGGATCCAGCCCCAGCCGGTCGTGTTCATTTTGTAGATGTAGTCGTAGCCGACGACCAGCAGGTCGTCCGACGCCACCGCGGAAATGCCCTGCAGGACCGAGAGCACGCCGATCACGAGCAGCAGAATGCCCGCTCCGATGGTCGTACCGGCGGCCAGGCCCTGCTTCAATGTGGGTTCGGTTCCCGTACTGTGTGCCATTCGCCGAATATGCCACGAGTTAGCTGGCGGATTCGGGCATTACGGCCATGTGTTGCCGTGCTGTTGCCCGGCCCGAATCCGCCCGCGGCGGTCAGGGCGTGGTCAGCGCCTGCGAGACCGCGGTGCCGAACGGCAGATCGGCGGTGGTGCCGACCTTCGTGTAGGTGCCGCCGGTGCGCTGAGCGAGGGTTTGCAGGGTCTGGGTGCCCGCGCCGCCGACCACGATCACGTCGATGCGCACCGGATGCGCCGGATCGGTCGCGGCGGCGATATCGGCGAGCAGCTGGTCACCGGTGACGGCGGAGTCGTCCTCGGGGCCGTCGGTGATGAGCAGGATCGAATTGGTGCGGGCGGTGGCGTAGTTGGCGAGCACGCTCTTGTAGGCCGCCTCCAGGGCGGGGTAGGTGCGGTCCGGCTTGGACTGGCTCGCGGTCACCGTGGTCAGGGCCTGGGCCAGGGCATTGCGCTGGGCGTCGGTCAGCGGCGCGGTCGGGGTCAGCACCTTGTGCGCGTTCGCGCCGTCGAGGTTCTTGGAGTACTCCCACACGCCCAGCCCGAACTCCGGCGGCATCACGGTCATCGTGGACGACAGCGCGGCCACGGCATTGCCGAGCCGGGTGCCGAAGCCCTCGGCGGTGCTCATGGACGAGGAGACGTCGAGCAGGACGGTCGCCTGCACTCCGAGCACGGGGTGGGCGAGGATCTGATTCACCTTGTCCAGCACCGGCTTCGACGGCGCCGGCGCGGTGGCGGGGGTGGCCGCGCCGAAACCGTTGTCGGTGAACAGTTTCGACTGGTCGGGGGCGCGCAGGAAGTCGGCGAACAGGCCCGCGATCAAGTTCTGGGTCTGATCGACCCAGGGGCCGGTGAGCTGCGCGGCCGGGAAGTCGGCGACCGGGCCCGCGCCGTCGGGCCGGAACGCGGTCAGTCCCGCGTGGGCGCGAATCTGCTGTTCGGTGGCGGGCACCGCGTGTACCGGCCCGGCGGCATCGGCCGCGCCGGCGAGATCGGCCAGCGCGCTCGCGGGATCCTTCACGGCGGGTGCGCTCGCGGCCAGGCCGGAGATCGCCGAGACCACCTGTCCGGTGGCGACCGCCTTCTCGTCGAGCGGATCGGTGCCCGAGACCCCCGAACCGACCGCGGCGGCCACCGCGAGGGTGGCGTCGCCGCCGGGCATGGCCAGCCGCAGCTTGCCCCACGCGGGCAGCCCGGCGTCGGCCAGCGAACCGGTCTGCAGCTTGGCCAGATCGGCCCAGTGCACCTTGGCGGTATCGAGGGCGCGGCGCAGCTCGTCGGGCACGGCCAGCACCACCGGGCTCACCGCGACCGGGGCCGGCGTGCCCGCGATCAAACCGGGCACCCGCATCTGCTCGACCGACCGCGAGGACTGCGGAATCCAGAGCGCGGGCTGCTGACCCAGGGCCGGATCCCACTTGTTCGCGACGAACGCCGCCACCATCGCGGCCGAGGGCTGCGCGGTCACCGCCACCTGCGCGCAGTGATCGCGAACGTGCGGCGCGGTGGCGTTGAACCGGTCGGCGGCGGCCTTGACCGGCGTCAGGATGTCGGGATCGACGGTCACCGCCAGCGTGGCGGTCCCTTCCACACACGACGACGCGGCCCGGCTGTCCTTCTGCTTCGACCGATCCGACAACCATGCCCAGCCGACGACCGCCAGCGCCAACACAATCACCGCGACGACTGCGATAACCGGTCCTTTGCTGACACCTCGTGACCCGCCCGCGGCGCGATGAGTACCCACGAGCGACCATCCTATGTTGACGCCCAGGCCACCACCTGTTCCAGCTGGTAACGCCCACTCCGGCCGGTCCGGAAGCGTGCGACGAGGATCGGGCGGCCGACCTGAACGGACGGGGCGGCCATCCGATGTGATGGCCGCCCCGTGCGATTCGGTGGGTCGGGCCGGGCCGGTGCCCCACCGGGGTCCGGGCGGCGCCCCGAACAGCTCTCGGGGGTTCGGGGCCGAAGCCCCTGAGCGACCCCGAGAGCCGGATCAGTCGCGGATCATCTTGCCGCGGTCGTACTCGTGCCCGCCCCAGACGCCGGACTGGCCGGTGCGGGCCGCGAAGTCGCCGCATTCGCGCCGGATCGGGCAGCCCGCGCAGATGCCGCGGGCGTAGTCGAAGTCCTGCGACGGGTACGGGAACCACGCCTCGTGGTTCGGGTCGCCCTTGCAGGCCGCGCGCGCCCAGTAGTCCTTCGAGTCGGAGATGGGGAGCAGATCAGCCAGGGTCTGCTCCCGAAGTGCGGTGTTCGTCATCGGATCTCGCTCCTTTCCTGTCCGATCACGCGTGATGGGTGTCTGTCGTTCGTCGAGTCAGGACGCGGCCAGTTCCTTCCAGATCTGGCGTTGGGCCCGTTCTCTGTCGTGGGGGGCCTTGGGCTCCCACAGCAGGCGCATCCCGGCCTCCGCGGGAGTCCGGTCCGCCTTGTACGTATTGCAGGGACCGCACGCGGCGATGAGGTTGGCCCAGGTATTGGGCCCGCCCCTCGACCGCGGGCGGATGTGGTCCACCGTGCGGGCCCAGCCGGAGCAGTACCCGCAGCGGTACCGGTCGCGGCGCAGGACGCCGGACAGGGTGGCGCGGCTGTCGTCGTCGTGGGAGAGGATTCGGTGCTCGAGGTAGATGTAGCGGGTGAGCCGGATGGTCTCCGGCAACGCCACCTCCATGTGCCGCGAGCGGATCGGGAAGTGCGGCTGGCGTGCGGCGACGGTCTCGGCGGCCCCGCTGAGCAGCAGCACCACCGCGCGCTCGGCGCGGATCGTGGTCAGCGCCTCGTAGGAGGCGTTGAGCAGCAGCACTCCGGCGTGTATCCAGTTGTCGGTGGTTATCTCCGGGTCTTCGGCATGACGGAACAGCATGGGGGTCACCATGTTTCGTGAAGGGATCGAACAGGAAGCGGGAGGCGGCCGGTTACGAATGGGCCCGGAGACGGCCGAAGCCCCGGTACTGTTCGTCGATCCTCGGATGCAAAGCCGTCTCCTCCTTCCTGCTGGTCACGACCGTGTCGGTCGGGTGATCATCGATGAAACACATGGTGGCACAACGGCGCTGCGTTGTCGGCTGATTATTTTCCACCCCTGGTGCATGGAGAACGATCCGCGACGGCCGTTTGTTCCCCACACTGGAAACGTGACGATCGACGCTTGGGCTCAGCATCCGACGGAGCGTTTTCTCGCGCGCGACATCTTCGATTCGCTGCGGCGCTGGACCGGGGGAGCGATTCCCACCGGTGAGATTCCGCTGAAGGCGACGCTGGCGGCGATGGACGCGGGCGGCATCGACCGGGCGCTCATCTCGGCGTGGTGCGCGCCCGAGGGCACGCTCATCTCCAATGACGAGGTCGCCGCGTGGGTGGCCGAGGCCCCGGACCGCCTGACCGCCGTGGCCTCGGTGGACCTGCGGCGACCCATGGAATCGGTGCGGGAACTGCGGCGCCGGGTGCGCGACGAGGGGTTCGCGGCGGTCCGGGTGCTGCCGTGGCTGTGGGAGGTGCCGCCGACCGACGCCCGCTTCTATCCGCTCTACGCCGCCTGCGTGGACCTCGGGATCCCGTTCTGCACGCAGGTCGGGCACACCGGTCCGCTGCGGCCCTCGGAGCCGGGCCGCCCGATTCCCTATATCGACCGCGTCGCCCTGGACTTCCCGGAGCTGACCATCGTGTGCGGTCACGTCGGTTGTCCGTGGACCGAGGAGATGATCGCGGTGGCCCGCAAACACGAGAACGTGGTGATCGACACCTCCGCCTACACCACGAAAAGGCTGCCGCCCGAACTCGTCTCGTATCTGAAGTCGGCGAGCGGGCGGCGCAAGGTGCTGTTCGGCACCAACTATCCGATGATCCTGCCCCAGCACGCCCTCGACGGTTTGGCCGCGCTCGACCTGGACGACGAGACCCGCGAGCTGTACCTGGACGGCAACGCGCGCCGCGTCTTCGGGCTCTGACGCGGCGCGCGGGGATCGTGCGGGATCAGGCGGCGGGCGCCGGTCCGGCCGCCGAGCCGTGGGTTCCGGTGAGGTCGAGCACCGAGTCGTCGAGCGGAATCCGGTCGTCGCGCCGCTGCGAGATCCGCCCGCCGGAGACGGTGATGGCCGTGGCGGCGAGGTCGACGGCCAGCGCGGCGTCGTCCTCGTCCATGGCCAGGATCGACAGGCTCAGCGGTTGCGCGGTCAGACTCGGTCCGGGCGTGGGAGCGAGGGGATCGGTGGTCGCGGCGGCCGGGCAGCCGGTGGACAGCATGATCGCGGCGGCCAGGAATTCGACGGGGGTGGCCGCCGCCAGATGCGCGCCCCGCGCCGCCGCGCTGATCAGGCTGTGCGGCGTCGGGAGTCCCTGCGGCAACGGCAGACTGGGGACCGCGCCCCAGCGGTGCAAGGGCGGGAACATGTCGAAGTCGGAGCGGCCGAGCCAGCGGCGGTGGCACAGCTGGGCGAGCCGCTGGGCGGTGTCGCGCAATCGGGTCTGCTCGGCTTGGAAGCTGAGCGTGATCTGCCGGCAGGGCAGCGGTGCGATCGGGCGCGGAACGGAGGGAACAATTACTACGGTCATAAGGCAGCTCGTTCTCTTCGCGGCGGGATCAACCCTGCACGTCGGCCGGCATCGGGGTGGTGCGGGTGCGGCGCCGGGCCGCGCCGAGGGACAGCGCCGAGACAGCGAGTAGCGCCGGAAACAAAGACAGCAAACCAATAGCAACTAATATGGATGTCGGCGGAGACTGTTTGACCGCATCGAACCACTCAGCTAAGCGCTGGCTTCCGCTCACCGGCGTTGCTGTCCCGACCATTCTTGCGACACCTCCACATCGTCCGAAAATGCGGCCTCACCAGTACGGCTTGAGTGACGTTAGCGCATCGAACGGTTTTGGAAGGTGAACGTTTATCGAAAGGTGACCACTCGGTTTGTTATGTCGCGGGCGCGCGGCGAGGTTTCCTCAGCGTGCCGCTATGTTCGCCACTCGTTAGCTCTGGGTGGTCGACCAGTTTTGTGACGCGCGTCGCTCTCGCGATGGGCGAGTCGCGCGGCGGAACCCCGACTCCGGACCGGGCGCGCCTGCCTAGAGCTGAACGGGAAGCTCCGTCAGACCGTGCATGAGCGTGCTCGGATGCCATTCCAGCTCCTGCGCCGGGCGCGCCAGCCGCAGGTCCGGGAATCGGGAGAGCAAGGCCGAGAACGCGACTCGCGCTTCCAGCCGGGCCAGCGGAGCGCCGACGCAGAAGTGGATGCCGTGACCGAAGGCGAGGTGGCCGCCGGTGTCCCGGGTGGGGTCCAGGGCGTCGGGGTCCCGGTACCGCTCCGGGTCCCGGTTGGCGGCGGGCAGTGCGACGAAGACGAATTCGCCTGCGGGGATGTCGGTTCCGGCGATGGTGACCGGTTCGGCGGTGTGACGGACGGTGCTCATGTTCACCGGCCCGTCGAAACGCAGGAACTCCTCGATGGCGGCCGGGATGGCCTCGGGATCGGTCCGCAAGGCCCGCAGCTGTTCCGGGTTGCGCAGCAGCGCGAGGGTGCCGTTGGCGATCAGGTTCACGGTGGTGTCGTGGCCCGCGATCAACAGCAGCGTGGCCATCCCGACCAGTTCGGTCTCGGTCAGGGTGTCCCCGTCGTCGGCCGGCAGCACCAGCGCCGACAGTAGATCCGATTCGGGCCGTTCGCGTTTGGCGCGCACCAGCCCGGTCAGGTAGTCCGCCATGGCCGCCGCGGCGCCGGCCCGATTCTCCTCCAGCCCCGCCACCGCGACGAGCGCCCGAGTCCACTCCTGGAAATCGTCGCGATCGCCGAGCGGCACTCCGAGCAGTTCGCAGATCACCGTGATCGGCAGCGGTTCGGCGAACTCGTGGAGCAGATCCACTTCGTCGCGCCCCGTCAGCGCGTCGAGCAGCTCGTCGGTGATCTCCTCGATCCGCGGCGCCAGCTCGGCGACCCGCCGTGGCGTGAATGCCCGGGTCACCAGCTTCCGCAGGCGCGTATGTCCCGGCGGATCGGTGCTCAGCATGTGGGTCAGCACCGCCAGCTGCTTCGGATCCGACGGCGGCACACCGCGTTTGCGGCTGAGCAGCTCATCGGTGACCGCCGCCGCCTTGTGCAGTCGCGGATCGTTCAACGCGGCCCGCCCCGCCGCGTAGTCCAGCACCACCCACCGCACGATCCCGTCCGGGAATCGCACCTGCCGCACCGGACCGTCCTGGCGCCAGCGACGGTAGTGGGCATGTGGGTCGGCGAAGAATTCCGGACCGAGCGATTCGATCCGGTCCAGGGCGTCAAGCTCGGCCATGGCTTCGACACTAGCCGATGGAATCGGTTGCGGCGAAAGATGTTTCGCCGCAACCGCGCGATTCTACAGCGGGATCGGGCCGGCGGAGCCCGAGGTGAACCACGACACGGTCGCGTTGACGTGGGTCAGGATGACATTGACGATCTCGAGAACGGCGGAACCCATCGATATATCCTCATGCTCGGGGAATGGACGCTGCGCAGCGTAGCCGACCGGCTCCGGAATGGGGAATCCCCGGCCGATGGCGATCGACCGGGGATTCCGTTGGGGTTCAACCGAAGTCGGAACCTACACGCTCTTGTTGAAGGCCTTGGCCTCGCGGCGGCGGCGGTGCAGGATGGGCTCGGTGTAGCCGTTGGGCTGGGTGGTGCCCTCGAGGACCAGTTCCTTCGCCGCCTGGAAGGCGATGGAGGCGTTGAAGTCCGGAGCCATGGCGAAGTACGACGAGTCGCCGGCGTTCTGGCGGTCGACGACGGGGGCCATGCGCTCGAGCGAGGCGATCACGTCGGCCTCGGTGACGATGCCGTGGCGCAGCCAGTTGGCCATCAGCTGGCTGGAGATGCGCAGGGTGGCGCGGTCCTCCATGAGGCCGATGTCCTTGATGTCGGGCACCTTCGAGCAGCCGACGCCCTGGTCGATCCAGCGAACCACGTAGCCGAGGATGCCCTGCGAGTTGTTGTCCAGCTCCTGCTGGATCTCCTCGGGCGACCAGTCGGTGTTCGGGGCGAGCGGGATCTCGAGGATCTCGTCGACGGTGGCGCGGGGGCCGCCCTTGGCGATCTCGGCCTGCCGCTTGAACACGTCCACCAGGTGGTAGTGGGTGGCGTGCAGGGTGGCGGCGGTGGGCGAGGGCACCCAGGCGGTGTTGGCGCCGGACTTCGGGTGGCCGATCTTCTGGACCAGCATCTCGGCCATCAGATCCGGCATGGCCCACATGCCCTTACCGATCTGCGCCTTGCCGGGCAGGCCGGTGGCCAGACCGGTGTCGACGTTCCAGTCCTCGTAGGACTTGATCCACTGCTGGCCCTTCATCTCGGCCTTGCGGACCATCGGCCCGGCCTCCATGGAGGTGTGGATCTCGTCGCCGGTGCGGTCCAGGAAGCCGGTGTTGATGAACACCACGCGGTCCTTGGCGGCGAAGATGGACGCCTTCAGGTTCACCGTGGTGCGGCGCTCCTCGTCCATGATGCCGACCTTGAGGGTGTTGACCGGCAGGCCCACGACCTCTTCGATACGGCCGAACAGCTCGTTGGTGAAAGCCACCTCGTCCGGGCCGTGCATCTTCGGCTTCACGATGTAGATCGAGCCGGTGCGGGTGTTGCGCAGCGCGGTCTCGTCGCCGGCGGCGTCGAGGGCGTGCTTGGCGATCAGAACGGTGATCAGGCCGTCCATGATGCCCTCGGGGATCTCGTTGCCCTGGCCGTCGAGGATCGCGTCGGAGGTCATGAGGTGACCGACGTTGCGCACGAACAGCAGCGAACGGCCGTGCAGCACGAGCTCGCCGCCGTCGATCGCGGTGTAGACGCGGTCGGGGTTCATGGTGCGGGTGAAGGTCTTGCCGACCTTGGTGACCGTCTCGGCCAGATCGCCCTTCATCAGGCCCAGCCAGTTGTGGTAGCAGAGGACCTTGTCCTCGGCGTCCACGGCCGCGACCGAGTCCTCGAAGTCCATGATCGTGGTGACCGCGGACTCCAGCACCAGGTCCTTGACACCGGCGGTGTCGGTGGAGCCGATGGGGGAGGACGGGTCGATCTGGATCTCGATGTGCAGCCCGTTGTGCTTCAGCAGCACCGAAGTCGGGTTGGCCGGATCGCCCAGGTAGCCGACGAGGGCATCGTTGTCGGCCAGGCCGATCTCGGTGCCGTCCTCGAGGCCGACCACGAGCTCGCCGTCCTCGATCGAGTACTTGGTGGAGCCGACGTGCGAGCCGGTGATCAGCGGCACCGCGTCGTCGAGGAAGTTGCGGGCCCACTCGATGACCTTGTCACCGCGGACCTTGTTGTAGCCCGAACCCTTCTCCGCGCCATTGGCCTCGGAGATGGCGTCGGTGCCGTACAGGGCGTCGTAGAGCGAGCCCCAGCGCGCGTTCGCGGCATTGATGGCGAAGCGGGCGTTCATCACCGGCACGACCAGCTGCGGTCCCGCCTGGGTGGCGATTTCGGCGTCCACGTTCTCGGTGCCGATCTGGAAGTCGGCCGGTTCGGGACGGAGATAGCCGATCTCGGTGAGGAACTGCTTGTAGGCAGCCTTGTCGTAGCCAGCGCCCGGGTTCGCGCGGTGCCACTCGTCGATCTTGGCTTGGATGTCGTCGCGTTCCGCCAGCAGTGCGCGGTTGCGGGGAGCGAGGTCGTTGATGACGGCCTCGGCACCCGACCAGAACGCGGCGGAATCAACACCGGTGCCGGGAAGGGCCTCGTTCTCCACGAAATCGTGGAGCACCTTGGCAACCTGCAGCCCGCCGACCTGAATCCGCTCTGTCATCTATTGCCTCATTTCGAGAAGCCGGGTGGAAAAAGTACGCGCGTCATATTACTCGCCGGTACAGGGCGGTATTCCCCGGCCTCGGGGTGAGGGCCTCGGACGATGGGGGTTGTTTGTATCGATCGGTACATTTAATGTACTGAGTGGAACATTTTCCGGGGGCGCGACGCGAAGGTGCGATTCATGGGAAAAGCCTTGTCGGGCAAGGTCTCTGTGGTAACGGGCGGCAGCCGCGGGCTCGGGCGGGAGATGGTGCGGGCGTTCGCGGCCGCCGGATCCGACGTCGTGATCGCCAGCCGCAAGCTCGAGGCGTGTGCGGAACTGGCGCGGGAAGTGCGCGACACCACAGGGCGGCGAGCCCTGGCCGTGGCCTGCAATGTGGGTGATTGGGCGCAGTGCGAGACGCTCGCCGAGGCGGCCTACGCGGAGTTCGGGCGGGTCGACGTCCTGGTCAACAACGCCGGGATGTCACTGCTCTACCCCAGCTTGGACCAGGTTTCCGAGGCCATGTTCGACAAGGTGATCGCCACCAACCTGAAGGGACCGTTCCGGCTCTCGGCGCTCATCGGCGCGCGCATGGCCGCGGCCGGCGCAGGATCGATCGTAAATATATCTTCGGTCGAGGCCGCCCATCCCGAACCGCTCGCGGTGCCCTACGCGGCCGCGAAGGCCGGGCTCGAGACGCTGACCGGGGGTTTCGCCCACACCTATGGACCGGCGGTGCGGGTCAACACGATTCGCTGCGGGCCCTTCGACACCGATATCGCCAAGGCGTGGCCCGCCGAGATGCGCACCGAACTGGCGCGGCACACCGCGCTCGGCCGCCTCGGCGTCCCGGGCGACATCGTCGGGGCGGCGCTGTTCCTCGCCTCCGACGCCTCCGCCTACTGCACCGGCGCGACGCTGGCCCTGGACGGTGGATTCCGGTGACCGCCGCCGTTCCGGCGCGGCGCCGCGGCCGCCCGCCCGCCTCCCAGGCCGGGCCGGGGGAGACCCGGGAGCGGATCGTGGCGGCCGCACTGGAGTTGTTCGCGGAGAAGGGCTTCCACGGCACCGGCGTCGCCGAGATCGGGGATCGGGCCGGGGTGCAGCGTGGGGCGCTGTACTACCACATCGGGTCCAAGGAGGAGCTGCTGTGGCAGATCCTCGGCGACTACACCCGGCTCATGCTGGGCGAGGCCGAGCGGATCGCGCACGGCCCCGATCATCCGGTCGCCAAGCTGCGCGGTCTGATCCACTCGCATGTGGTCCTGATCATCGAGAACCGCGCGGCCGTCGCGATCCAGCTGCGGGACGTGAGCGCGCTCAGCGGTGACCGGGCGCGTGAACTCCAGGAACTGCGCGACCGCATTCAGAACCTGTGGCAGCAGGTCATCGACGCGGGCACCGCGGCGGGCGTGCTGCGCACCGCCGACCACGTGGTCACCAATGGCGTGCTCGGCATGCTCAATTCGGTGACCTTCTGGTACCGGCCCGGCGGGCAGCACACGCCCGACGAGATCGCCGGCATTCTCCGCACCACCGTCCTGGACGGACTCATCCAACCGCGCAAGAGCACGAAAGGCTGACCATGGCTTGGGATTTCGGCACCGATCCGGAGTATCAGAGGAAACTGGACTGGGTCGCGGAGTTCGTGCGGACCGAGGTGGAACCCCTCGACCTGGTCTACCCGAACCCCTACGACCGCACCAACCCGGAGATCCGGGCGCTCATGAAGCCGCTGCAGGAGAAGGTCAAGGAGCAGCAGCTGTGGGCCTGCCACCTGGGCCCGGAACTCGGCGGCCCCGGCTACGGGCAGGTGAAGCTGGCGCTGCTCAACGAGGTGCTCGGGACCTCGCAGTGGGCGCCGCTGGTGTTCGGCTGTCAGGCGCCCGATTCCGGCAACGCCGAGATCCTCGCGCATTTCGGCACGCCCGAGCAGAAGGCGAGATACCTGCGGCCGTTGCTCGACGGCGAGATCGGGTCCTGTTACGTCATGACCGAGCCGACCGGCGGGTCGGATCCGACGGCGTTCCAGACCCGCGCGGTGCGCGACGGCGACGAGTGGGTCATCAACGGCGAGAAATGGTTCAACTCTGCCGCCGAATTCGCCACCTTCCACATCGTCATGGCGGTGACAGATCCGGACGCGCCGCCGCATCAGCGGCTGTCGATGTTCATCGTGCCCGCCGACACGCCCGGCCTGGAGATCGTGAAGAACTTCACGGTGCCGGGTTTCAGTGAACACGAAGGGCACCTGCGCTTCACCGATGTCCGCATCCCCGCGGACGCGCTGCTGGGCGCGGAGGGGCTGGGCTTCATCGTGGCCCAGACCCGTCTGGGCGGTGGCCGCGTCCACCACGCCATGCGCACGGTCGCGTTGGTGCGCAAGGCTTTCGACATGATGTGCGAGCGCGCCGTGTCCCGCCCCCTGGGCAAAGGCAATCTGGGCGGCAAGCAGATGACGCAGGAGAAGATCGCCGAATCCTGGATCGAGATGGAGCAGTTCCGGCTGCTGGTGCTGCGCACCGCGTGGCGTATCGACCAGGAACAGGACTATCGCAAGGTGCGCCACGACATCGCCGCCATCAAGGTCGCCATGCCGAAGGTCATGCACGACATCGCCCAGCGGGCTATGCACCTGCACGGCGCGCTCGGCGTCAGCACCGATCTGCCGTTCACCGACATGATGACCTACGCGCAGATCATGGCCATCGCCGACGGACCGACCGAGGTGCACAAGATCACCCTGGCCAAGGAGGTGCTGAAGGGGTACGTGCCCGCGGATCCGGTGTACCCCACCGGCTATCGCCCCGCCCTGCGCGAGAACGCCCGCCGGCTGGTCGCCGAGCGCCTCGAGCACACCATCGCCAATCTCTGAGGGTCACCGGCGGCGACCTCTGAGGGTCACAGACGACGGGCCAGCACCGAGCAGACGATGAGCTGGAGCTGGTGGTAGATGATGACCGGGATGATCACCACGCCCGACAACGGCGTGGTGAACAGGATGGCGGACAACGGAAGTCCGATGGTGAGGGATTTCTCCGAGCCGCAGAACACCATGACTACGCGGTCTTCCCGGTCGAACCCCAAGGCTTTCGCGCCGAAGTTGGTGAGCGTCAGCGCGATGGCCAGCAGGGCCGCGCACACCACCGCCACCAGCGCCAGTTGCGGGGCCGGCAGGCGATGCCAGATGCCGCCGGCCACCGCCGCGCCGAACGCGGAGTAGACGATCATCAGCACCGATCCGCGGTCGATCCAGCGCAGGGCGAACGCGTTTCGGGCGGCCCAGTCGCGCAGGCGGGCGTGCAACAGCTGCCCGGCGGCGAAGGGCAGCAGGAGCTGCACGGTGATCTGGCCGAACTGCTCGAAGCCGATTCCGGCGTAGGAGCCGATCGACACCAGCACCAGCAACGGCGTCACGAGGACGCCGCCCAGGCTCGACAGCGATGCGCCGCACAGTGCGGCGGCGGTGTTGCCGCGCGCCATGGCGGTGAAGGCGACCGAGGTCTGCACCACCGACGGCAGCGCGCCCAGGAACAGCAGTCCGGTCACCAGGTCGCGGTTGAGCCAATGTCCCGCCAGTACCCCGAAAAGCGCTGTGAGCACCGGGAATACGACGAAGGTCATGGCCAGGGTGGCCCCGTGCAGGCGCCACGCGCGCAGGCCGGCCCAGGTGGCGGTCGGCGACAGCCGCAGCCCGGCGGAGAAGAACACGAAGCCGATGACGATCCCGCGGGCCTCGTTCAGCGCCGCCGCGGTCCGGCCGACGGGCGGCAGCAGTGCAGCCACCACCAAGGTGAGCATCAGGAACGCGACGAACGGGTCGAGCCACCCGGGCAGGCGGGCGGTGCGGAGGCGTTGCTGCAGGATCGGAATCACCGCTTCGGGAGAAGGAACGTCTACTGTAGACAATCTGCCGTGCGGAGATTACCGCGCTGTAAAGGATTGGGGACGAAGGGAATTTGCCTTCTGTAGACAGTAGCCTGGCGGCATGGTGGTGCAGGAGAGTCTCGTCTCATTGGCTGCCGCGGAGATCCGCCGGCTCATCGTCACAGGTCAACTTCCCCCCGGCGCCCGGGTGCACGAGCCGCCGCTCGCCGAGCAGCTGCAGGTCAGCCGCCCGCCGCTGCGCGAGGCGCTGCGCATTCTGGAAAGCGAAGGGCTGCTGGAACAGACGCCGCGGCGCGGCTACCGGGTGGTCGAGATGACCGAGCGCGACATCGAGGAGATCTACGGGCTGCGGCGGGTATTGGAGAACCACGCCCTCGACCTCATTCTCGCCGACTACGACGCGACCGCCTTCGATGTGCTGGACCCCATCATGATTCGCATGCGCACCGCGGCCGAGGCCGGCGAGCGCGCGGCGGTCGTCCAATGCAATGTGGACTTCCACCTGGCCGTGGTCGGGGTGTGCGGGAACAAGCGGCTCACCGCGGCCTACCGGGCGCTCATGGGGCAGATGCAGGTGTGCATGGCCGCCAACCTGCTGACCGAGGCCGAATCCGCCGGTGCGCTCGCGCCGGGGGTGGTCCGGCACGAAAGACTGCTGGACAGTTTGCGATCCGGGGATCGGGAACGGATCCAGAAGGAATTCTCCGAACACGGCGAACGCGACTACCTGAAGCGACCCGGCGCCCGCGGCGGGCGTTCGTGACGTCCCTGCTGGCCCGGCTCAATGCCGGACTCACGGACGCCACCGCCCTCGCCGCCGCGGTGCGTGACGGAACCCTCAGCGCGGCAGCGGTACTGGAGCGGGCGCGGGAGGCGTCCGTCCGCACCGAGAAGGCCTTCATCACGGGGAACTGGGCCGCCGCGGCGGAGGCGGCCGCCGCCCTCGACGCTCGCCGGGCGCGCGGTGAGAGGCTCGGTCCGCTGGCCGGAGTGCCGATCAGCGTCAAGGACGTGATCGCCGTGGCCGGTTTGCCCGCGACCGCGGGGGCCACGGCCTTCGCGGGCAATATCGCGACCGTCACCGCGCCGGCGGTGCGGCGGCTGCTCGCCGCCGATGCCGTGCTGGTCGGCAAAACCAATTGTCCCGAATTCGCTTTCGGCGTGACCTGCGAGAGCCCGCTGCTCGGCGCTACCGGCAATCCGCGCTATCCGGAGGTCGCGCCGGGCGGCTCCAGCGGCGGCGAGGCGGCGGCACTGGCCGCGGGCGCTTCGGCGCTGGGTATCGGAACCGATTTCGGCGGATCGCTGCGCTGGCCCGCCCAGTGTGTGGGCGTCGCGGCCCTGCGCCCGAGCGCGGGGACGATCCCGGCGCAGGGGCAACTGCCGGGCGCCGCAGGGGATCTGGGCCACGATCCGGACGCCGCGCCCGGCGGTATGCAGGGCTGGTTGCAGACGATCGGCCCGATGGCCCGCTCGGTACGCGATCTGAGTCTGGCGTTCGACGTGCTCACCGGCGGGTCGCCGGATCCCTCGGTGACCGGTCCGCTGCGCGTGGCCTGGAGCGACGGCGCGCACCTGGGCCCCGTGCGCGGCGAGGTCACGGCGCTGCTGGCCGATATCGCCGAACGGCTTGCCGCACACGGGCACACCGTGACGAACGTTCCGCGCGTCTTCGACTGTCTCGCCCAGTACAACCGGCTGCGTGCGGTCGACCCGCTGCGCGATCATCTGGCGGCGATCACGGACGTGGCGGGCGTGATCACCGCCGCCAACCGGGACACCATCGCCGCTTCGCTGCGGGCGAGGCCCGCCGAAACCGCCGCCGCACGAAGGGAAGCCGAGCGGGCGCGGTCCACCGCGCTGGAGGTCTTCGACCGCGCCGACATCGTGGTGCTCCCCGTCGCGGGCGGTCCCGCCTGCGACCCCGGCGGTCGTCTGGAAGTGGACGGCCGCGTGCTGGCGGGCTGGGAGCTGATGGGTCAGTGCCGGGCGGTGTCGCTGACCGGCGCTCCGGCGGTGTCGATTCCGCTGGGCGTATCGGCGGAGGGGCTACCGCTGTCGGTGCAGATCGTCGCCGCTCCGGGGTTCGATCGCCGGGCGCTGCGGGCCGCCGCGGAGATCGAAACCTGCTGCGCCGACTGACTTCCCGGCAAAGTGTCTACAGAAGACAATTTTACAATCCGGACATCTCGCACGCCTTCGCCCGTCACAACCGATTCCTACCTTGAGTCTCGGCAGCAGCCGCACTCACCATCCGGTGACCGGCACGAAGACACGAGATCCACTGGAGTAGCGGATGTTCCGTTGGAAGACCAAGGCCGCCGCGGCGGTCGCGCTGGCGGCGCTGGCGCTGGCCGCGACCGCCTGCGGCGGTGCGAAACCCGAGGCCGACAAGGGCAAACTGGTGATCGCCACCAGCGGCACCTACAAGCCCATCACCTTCAGTGAAGGCGGCAAGCTCACCGGCTACGACATCGACATGGGCACCGAGATCGGCAAGCGGCTCGGCGTGCGGGTCGAGTTCGTCTCCGGCCAATTGTCCGGGCTGCTACCGGGTCTCAATGCCGGGAAGTTCGACGCGGTGATGTCGGGGCTGCTCATGACCGACCAGCGCAAGCAATCCATCACCTTCTCCGATCCGTACCTGGCCGACGGCACCATCGCCGTGGTCAAGTCCGGCACCACCAAGGTCACCGACATCACCAAGCTCGACGGGCTGAAGGTCGGCGTGATCGGCGGCTCGGCCACCCAGACCGCCATCGAGAAGCTCGGCGGCTACAGCGAACTCAAGGAATATCCGGGCGGGCCGGAGGGCTTCGCGGACGTGGCGGCCGGGCGCATCGACGTCTTCGCCGCCGGGCGCATCGCGGCCATGGACTATGTGAAGACCTCGCCCAAGGGTTCGGAGCTGCGGACCGTCGGCGAGATCTTCAACCCGCTGCCCGCCGGGGTCGGACTGCCCAAGAACGACACCACGCTGAAACCCAGGATCGACAAGGCGATCGCGGACCTGGCGGCCGACGGCACGATCACGACGCTGCAGCGCAAATGGTTCGGATACACCATCGACCTGCCCAAGGCGTGACGGAGCGGAGCCCATGGGAACATCTGAGACCGGTTCGGTCGCGAAGGAATACCTGCCCTTCTTCCTGGAGGGCGCGAAAACGACCCTGACCATCGTGGCGGCGGCCATCGTCTGCGCCACCGTGCTCGGCTACCTCATCGCCGCGGCCCGGTTGTCGCGGTTCGCGCCGCTGCGGGCGTTCGCGGCGGCCTATGTCTGGTTCTTCCGTGGGCTCCCGCTCATGCTGTCGCTGTTCTTCTTCTACTACACCCAGCCGTTCGGGCTGGTCTTCGACGCCTTCACCGCGGGGCTGCTCGCCATGAGCCTGAACTCGGCCTCGTTCTTCTCCGAGATCATCCGGGCCGGGCTCGCGGCGGTGCATCCCGGGCATCTGGAGGCGGCGGATTCGATCGGCATGAATCCGCTGCAGAAGTTCCGGCGGGTGGTGGTGCCGGAGGCCGTACGGCTCATGACGCCGCCGTACATCAACAACTGCGTCATCATGCTCAAGGAATCGGCCCAGGTCTCGGTGATCACGGTGCCGGACCTCATGCTCTCGGGGCAGAAGGCCTACAACGCCACCTACAACGTGGCCGAGACGCTCGGGGTGGTGGCGGCGCTGTACATGGCGCTGACCAGTCTGCTGATGGGGCTGCAGGTGATCATCGAGCGGCGCACGGGACGCCGGACCGGAGCCGCCCGGTCCCGGCGCACGGCGGTGGGCGTCGACGTCATCGGAACGACCAGGGGAGCCGTCGCATGATCACGATCAGCGGATTGACGAAAAGCTATGGCGGCAAGGAGGTTTTCCGGGACCTGGAACTGACGATCCCGCAGGGTGAGGTGGTCGCCGTGATCGGGCCCAGCGGGTCCGGCAAGTCGACGCTGCTGCGGTGTCTCAATATGCTCGAGGTGCCCGACGCGGGCCGGATCGAGATCGGCGGGCGCGAAGTCCGGTACACGCCCACCCGCTCGGGGCGGCTGGGGCTGCTGGATCAGTTCCGGCTCACCTGGCTGCGGCGTGAGATCGCCATGGTGTTCCAGCAGTTCAACCTCTGGCCGCACCGCACCGTGCTCGGCAATCTGCTCGAAGGGCCGGTGGTGGTCAACCGGCAGCGGCGCGCACAGGTGGTGGAGCGCGCCATGGCGACGCTGCGCACGGTGGGGCTCGCCGACAAGGCACACGCCTATCCCGCCGAATTGTCCGGCGGTCAGCAGCAGCGCGTCGCCATCAGCCGCGCACTCATGATGGAGCCCCGGGCGATCCTGTTCGACGAGCCGACCTCGGCGCTGGATCCGGAACTGGTCAACGAGGTGCTCGAGATCATGACCGAGCTGGCGCGCAGCGGGATGACGATGGTGATCGTCACGCACGAAATGAAATTCGCGCGCGAGGTGGCCGACCGGGTGGTCTTCATGGAGCACGGCGGCATCGTCGCCGACGGCCCACCCGAGGAGGTCTTCCAGCATCCCCGGCTGGTCCGGTACGCATCGCGCCTGAGCCACTGAGGATTTCGTGACACGCGAGAGATTGCGCTTCGGCGGCGGCCGTCCCGCCGCGCGGAGCGCGCTGCTGCCGGAGGGGGCCTCGCTGCCCGGTTCCCTCATCGGCATCGGCGACAACTATCGGCCCGATCGGTCGGCGCGATCCCGGGCGCCGGAGCGAATACCGCTGGTATTCGGCAAATTCGCGTCCAGCGTGATCGGTCATGGAATGCCCATCGGCGTCGCCCCGGGCTCGGGACCGGTGGTCTGCGAGGGAGAGTTGGCGCTGGTGGTCGGCCGTCGCGCGCACCGCGTGGTCACCGCGCGAGCGGCCCTGGAGACGCTGGCGGGGGTGTGCATCGCCAATGACGTGTCGGCGCGCGATCAGCAGGCGGCCGACGGCCAGTCCACCCGCGGCAAGAGTCACGACGGGTTCTGCCCGCTCGGACCGGAACTGGTGACCCTGGACGAACTACCCGATCTGGACACGCTCGAGATCGTCACCCGGGTCAACGGGCGCGTCGTGCAGCGCGCGAACACCGGGCAGATGGTGTTCTCCGCCGCCGAACTGATCATCTTCTGCTCCGAATTCATGACGCTGTACCCCGGCGACGTGATTCTCACCGGGACACCCGTGGCATCCGACGCCGCGCTGCGCATCCGGCCCGGCGACGCCGTCGCCGTCAGCATCAGCGGCCTGGGCACGCTCGAGAATCCGGTGGTGACACGGTGACCGCGGACGGATGGATCGTCAGCGCCTACTGCGCCGCACCGGCCCTGGTGGGCTGGGACCCCGGCGCCGAGGGCCGCTTCCTCGACGCGGTCGGTGCGCTGCCCGGTGTGGCGGGGCTCGAGATTCCGTTCTCCGGTCGCCTGCACCCGCATTCGGAGGACTGGTTCCTGCGCCGCGATCACACCGGCGACTACACGATCACCACCATCCCCGACACCATGCACCGGATCGACCGTGATCCCGCCTACGGGCTGGCCTCGCTCGACGACTGGCGGCGGCGGGTCGCGGTGGCCAGGACCGGTCAGGTCGCGGCGGCCGTGCGCCGGGTGAACCAGGCCGCCGGACGGCGGGCGGTGCGCTCGGTCACCGTGTACAGCGCGCCCCGGCTGCGTACCGGTCACGCCTCGGTCCGCGCCCTGGTCACCTCCCTGGTCGAGATCGCCGAATTCGACTGGGACGGAGCGCGACTGGTCCTGGAACATTGCGACGCGCCGGTCGGCTCGCGGCCCGCGGTCAAGGGGTTCCTGTCCTTGGAGAGCGAAGTGGCCGCCGTCCGCCGCGCCAACGGCCGGCTCGACGAGCCGATCGGAGTGGTCGTCAATTGGGGACGTTCGGTGGTCGAACGCCGACGCCCGGAAGCGGCTGTCGCGCAGGTGCTCACCGCGCGGGCGGCGGGGGTGCTCGCGGGCGTGGTGCTGTCGGGCTGCGCTCCCGTCGACACCGGCTACGGTCCCGCCTGGGACGACGTGCACGTGCCGCCGAGCACCGTGTGCCCGCTCTCGTTGCTCACCCCGGCATGGATCGCGGCCACGCTGCGCGCCGCCGGGCCCGGGCCGGTGTCGTGCGGCCTCAAGGTGTCCGCGCCGCGGGGCGCGACCCTCGCCACTCGCATCGCGACCGTCTCACGATCCCTGGCCGCCTGTGCCGCAGCACGATTCGACGGGGAAGGGCCCGGCGATCAGGTGGCGGGGGTGGGTTCGTCGATGGTGCGGACATAGGTGTCGATGTAGGTCGACAGGAGTAGTTCGATCGTGGTGATGAACTTGGTGGCGTTCTCGGGGGTGGGGCCGCCGGGGTAGCCGTCCGCGCCCGAGGCGAACTTCCAGCCCTCCGACAACAGCGCCTGCTGGGTGCGGCGGTTGGCGGCCAGGCGCTGATCGGTGCGGAAGATCGCCGTACTGCCGGTGGCCACCACGGCGACGCCGCCGGCCACCGCGGTCGCCGTGCGGATCAGGGAGCCCTCGAATCCGGCCAGGCCGGTGACCACGGCGCTGGCGACCATGGCCAGGAAACGGGTGAACTGGCCATAGTTGCGGAATCGGCCGGTGAGGCGAGTCGTATTCGCGACTTCCGGGGCGTAGGTGCTGGTCCAGAAGTGGTGGAACGCGGGACCGGTCGCGGTCCAGTCGATGACCTCCGCCATGGCGTCGGTCTGGGCTGTGGGTGATGCGGAGCCTGCCACGCGGTCAGTGTGGCACGGGACTCTCCGCGGTGCGCGCCGATCTCGGCGAGTCCTTCTCGCAGCCAAGGCATTTCGGGCAAATCGGTGAAGACCCTTGGCAGGTGCGCCAGTGATCGTGCCCGTGCGGCGGGGCCGGGTCAGCCCTGCCGGGGCTCGATCCACAGGGCCTCGGACACCGCGCACAGCTCGCCGTCGGCGGTCGAGAGGGTCACTCCGACAGTATGTTTGCGGCCCTCGCGGGCCACCACCCAGGCATGGGAGATGTAGTCGTCCCCGGCGTGCATCGGCCGGAGCTGGGTGGCGCTGAGGGCGGCGGTGAACGCGCCGCTGCCCATGCGGGAGAAGGCGAATGCCGCCCGGCCCCCGGGGCAGTCGAGCGCCGACCAGACCACCTCGGGCGGAAGTTCGCCGGACTCGTCCGCCAGCCCCGCGTCGGGGGTCCAGGCGGCGGCCATCTGCCGCTGTCCGGGCAGTTCCGACGGGAACAGGCGCAGGCCCGAACCGGGCGCGCAGGCGAGCCCGCAGCCGTAGCAGTCGGTGACCGTCCGATTACCCGACAGACTCAGCTCGACAGCCGATCTCGCCGCCGCCCACGACGGCGCGGGCAGCACGTCGAGGGTCAGCGTGGTGGGCGCGGCCTCGACCAGCAGGGTGTCGTCGGTGGCGGTGAAGACGGCGTGGCCGGGCTCGGGACGCGACAGCAGGATCGGGGTGCCGACGGTGACCGCGCGCCGGAAGTCGACGCGCACGGTGTCCGCGCCCGACCGGGCGGCCAGCAGGCCCGCGAGATACCCGCCGAACACGATCTCCGGATAGCCGTGGATGTGTGCGGGAATGGTGAGCGCTTGCGCGTGGGTCATCGTCGAAGCCCCACCTTTCCCGGCCGCCGTGGCCGATCGGTCAGGACTGACGATACCCAGGCCGGGATCGCGCACAGTCGTGAGATTCCGCACCCCGATGCCGGCGCGAGCGGCGGCCGGGACTACCGGCGCTTGCGCTCGCGAACCACGTGGGAGCGCAGGCGGGAGATGCCCTTCACGCGGACGCTGCGCAGGTGGCGCAGGGTCAGGCCGGGGTCGGCGTCGAGTTCGGCGGCCGCGCCGTCGTCGGCCAGGACCGTGCCGGGGCGGGCCACACCGGTGAGCCGGGCGGCGACATTGACGACGGTGCCGTAGAGGTCGCCGAAGCGGGTCAGGACCGGGCCGTAGGCCAGGCCGACACGCAGCTGCGGCATCTCCGGAATCGTCTGGGCCGCACGGGCGATCGCGGTGTGCATGTCCAGCGCGATGCGCGCGCCGTCGCGCGGGTGCTCGGCGGCGAACATGACCTCGTCGCCGACGTTCTTGATGACCCAGCCGCCGTGGGCGGTGATCACCTCGGTGGTGGTGGTCTCGAACGCGTCGAGCAATTCGGTGAGTTCATCGGGGTCCAGGTGCCGCGACAGCCGGGTATAGCCGACCATGTCGGCGAATCCGACCAGCAATGGCCTGGTGGCGGTGCCGGATTCGTGGGTGCGGCTCAGGGCCGCGGCCAGGTGCCGCTGCCAGGCGTAGTCGTGCAGTTCGGCCAGCACCGCGATGGCGCGCGCGGTGGCGTCGCGGCTCTCCTCGGGCGTCGCGCCATTGCCGGCGGCGAGGCGGCCGCCGACCTCGCGGGTGATCAGATCGGCCTGCCATTCGGCCAGGCGCGCCATCGCCTGGCCCATGGTGCGGGCGGCGGCGACCTGGCTCCGCTCATTGGTCAGCGAGGCCGCGCTCAGGGCCGCGAAAGCGCGGACCGCGGCGACGTCGTTGTCGGTGAACGCCACCTCGTCATCGCTGGCCGCGGCCGGGAAACCCAGCGCCACCCACAGTTTCCGGGCCTGCTCGACGGGCACCCCGGACAGTTCGGCGACCTGCGTGCGGGTGTACCGGCGCGGCCCGCCCAGCAGCGACCGCTCGACCACCGCGTCGACGATCTCGGTCGACCCACCGGATTCGATCATGCGGTCAGTACAGCACACGACGCGGCCGCCGGCGGTGGGCGGGAATCTCACGACAGCGGTGGGGCATTGCGTTGCGCGAGCATGATCGTCATCAGGCCCGCTTCCTGCGACTGCGCCGCGATCATGCCGCGCGCGGACTCCTTGACCGGGCCCGAGGAGACCAGCTGATCGGCCGCCTTCGCCATGGCCACGCCGCCACGGTGATGCCGCAGCATGAGCTGCAGGAACAGCACCTCGGCGTCCTTGCCGCGGGCGGTCGCGAGAGCGTCGAGTTCGGCCTGGGTGGCCATGCCGGGCATGGAGGTGCCGTTGGCCATCGCCGAATGGTCGTGCGCCGCCGCCGAATCCGTGGTCATCCACGCCATCGGATGCGTGGACCGCGGGGCGGCGTCGGCCAGGCGCAGCCAGCCGAGCAGGGTGCCGATCTCCATGCGCTGGGCATCGGCGATCTGCTGGGCCAGCTGACGCACCGTCGGGTCGACGCCGGAATCCAGGCGCTGCACCATGATCAGGGCCTGCTCGTGGTGCGCGGACATGTCCTGGCTGAAACCGATCTCGACCGGGCTGAGAACCGGTGCGGCGGAATGGTTCTCGGGGATCAGCAGGGGGCGCAGCAGCATCCCGGCGGTGATCAGGGCGAGCGCGAGGACGGCGATCGCCAGCGGCCGCCGGATCCGATCACGCGGGTGGGCCGGGCTTTCCGTCACGAGCCCACCACGGAGTGCTGGTCGGCGGGCGGGGAGTACACGTCGTCAGCGAGCTGCAACACCATGAATCCGTTGTCATTGCAGGTCGCCCACAGCTGGTTGCCGTGCCATTCCGGCGGGGAGAAGCACCAGTCGGTGGACAGGTCGCCGAAGGCCAGCATGCCGGTCCGCGACGAGAGCGCCTGATTCGGATCGAACTTGCCCTCCAGCATGGCCCGCGCGGCCGACGGGAACTCCATGATCGGCGGGCCGATCAGCGAGGCCAGCGCGTGCGGCGAGTTCCACAACTCCAGGTTGCGGCCCTTGCGGGCGGGCGGGTTGAAGTAGCCGATCTCCTTGACGTGGAACGGATCCCGCACATCGAACACCCGGATGCCGGACTCCTCCCAGGCACACGCCAGGGCGGTCGGGTCGTTGGGGCGGTCGGCGGCGCAGTAGTGGGCGTCGTAGGAGAACACCGAACCACCCATGGCCGACGCCATCGCCGAATCCTGGTTCTCGGGCAGGTTGATCTCCAGCTTGAGCTTGGCCGCCACCGAGGGGTTGGTGTCGTCGGAGATGTCGATGAGCTTCACCCCGCCCGCGCCGCCCTCGTCGACGGTGAACAGATAGGGCTTGCCGTCGTAGGTGACCGGGATGCTGTGCTGGGTCGCCCAGCCGTCGGTCCAGAACACCCGGCCCAGGTGGGGGACTTGCGGATTCGGGTCGCGGCGCTGCACGGCGCTGATGTCGAGGACGGTGAAACCGCCCAGGGCGGACAGGTACATGCGATTGCCGTCCGGGCTGATGCCGAACCCGTGTGCCTCGATCCCGGTGAGCCCCTGCCAGATCACGTGCGGATTGGTCGGATCGGTCAGATCGACGGCGCTGACGAAACCGGGCGCGATGCCCGAGGCCCAATAGGTGCGCCCGTCGGGGGAGAAGCCGCCCTCGTGGGTGGTGATGGGCAGCGGCATCAGCAGATTCGTGCCCGGACCCGGGTTCAGCAGCCGCGGGTGCGCGCAGTCGGAGATGTCGTACACCGACAGGAATCCCGCGCCGATACCGACCGGAACGCCGGTGCCCACCAGCAGTTTCCGTTCGGCGTTGACCTTGAGCGACTCCCAGGTGCCCGCGAGCATGGCGGGCTCGGTGAGGCTGCCCGTCTCCACCGGATTCGCCGGATCAGACACGTCCAGCACCTGCACGCCCTGGGCGGGGCCGAGAATATTTCCCGGGAACAGGGAACCGGTGTAGGAGCAGTGGTCATAGGTGGCCGAGGTGATGCCCGCGCCCTTGCCGACATACCCGCCGACGAACGACAGGTTGCACCGGTACCCCAGCGTGCTGCGCCCGCTGTTGCGGTCGTCGGCCGGAACATCGCCCTGCATACCGGTTTCCGGCAATGAGTCCGGCCCGCAGTTCGCGCGCGGCACCGATGTCCGCCCGACGTCCAGGAACTGCCGCACCTGATTGGCGATATCGGATTGCAGATCCGCCGACGCCCCGTGCATGGGCAGCACGGCCGCCCCCATCAGCGTCACCGCCAGCACCGCGGCGGGCTTGGACCGCCGGATACTCGTGAACCGCCCCATCGCGGTACCCCCGTCTTCCTGCGTGCTCGATGGACCGTGACCGGAGGCACAGTCGCCATTCGATGTGGTCACGGTTACATCTCGAACGCTAACTCATAAACTGACCGCTCGGTAGATCCTGAGCAAAAATTGTCTGTGACAGTCACTGCCAGTTGGCGTCACCGTGTGTCGGAGGCGTCCGAAAACTGTTGCCGCAGCGGTTAACAGGGCCGTTCGCCCAGTCGATCTCGAAAGGCTGCGATGATACGACGACGGAGGTGGGCGATGCGCTCTACACGATGCACGATGCTCTTGGCCTGCACGGTGATCGCGGGCGTCACCGGCTGTACGACCGGCACCACCCCGACGTCGGCTCCGGCAACCCCCGCCGTCTCAACCCCCGCCGAAACCCCGAGCGTGGGAAACCCCAGCGCCGCACCCACTCCCACCGGCACCCCCGCACCCGCCGACACCCCGATCGCCGCCTGCGCTCCCGGCCAGGTCGACATCACCGCCACCGGCCTGGGCGCGGCCATGAGCCACCACGGCATCACCCTCACCTTCTCCATCGCCAACCCCGCCGAGGCCTGCACCCTGCGCGGCTATCCCGGTCTCGACCTCACCACCTCCACCGGCGAAGTCGTCCACGCCGAACGCACCACCTCCGGGTACATGAGCCCGCAGCCCACCGGAGACCCCGAACCCACCGTCGTCGTCAAATCCGGCCACCCCGCCACAGCCATCGCCGAATCGGTAGCCTGCGGCGTCTACGGCAAACCCGACCCGAAAGTCGTCAAAACCCAAGTGACCCCACCCAACTCGACCGACACCCGAATGGTCGACCAGGCCCTCGACACCTGCAACCTGAAGATCCACCCGGTCACGGCCTAGGCCGCACAACCCGCCAACCATCACGCTCCGCTAACTCCGAGCGCATCGGCACGCGCTCGGGCGCATACTCGAACAATGCACACCGTTCTGATCCTGGGAGCGGGATTCGGTGGGCTCGAACTCGCCGCGGGTCTGTCCGGGTCCGCGCCGGACGAGGTCCGGGTGACGCTGCTGGATTGCGCCGAGGGGTTCGTCTTCGGGTTCTCGAAGATGGATGTGCTGTTCCGCGGGCGCACGGTCGAGGAGGTCCGGGTTCCCTACGACACCCTCGATCTTCCGGCCGTGGAATTCCGGCGCGAAACGGTCACCGCGATCGACCCCGGCAAACGACTGGTCACCACCGATCGGGGAGAGTACACGCCGGACACGCTGGTCGTCGCGCTGGGCGCGGACTACGACTGCGCCGCCACTCCCGGATTCGTCGAGGACGGTCACGAGTACTACTCGCTCGCGGGCGTCCACCGGCTGCGGCGCCGCCTCGACGCCTTCGCCGGCGGCACTATTCTGATGTCGATCCTGAGCGTCCCGTTCAAATGTCCGCCGGCGCCCTACGAAGGCGCGCTGCTGCTGCACGAGGAACTCGTTCGACGTGACCTTCGCGGTGCTACCCGGATGCACGTGATCACCCCGATGGACTCTCCCATCCCGGTCTCGCCCAGCTCCAACGACGCGATCCTCGCCGCCCTCGCGGACCGCGACATCGAGTACGCGAGCGGAATGCGGGTGCGCGCGCTGGACCCGGCCACGCACACCGCCACGACCCGCGCCGGCGACCTGGCCTACGACCTGTTCATCGGCATCCCCCGGCACCGGGTTCCGGAAGTCGTGCAGACCTCCGGATTGACCGCGGGCGGCGTGGACGGCTGGATCCATGTCGACGCGGCCACCCTGGCGACCCCCTACCCGGGGGTGTACGCACTGGGCGACTGCGCCGACGCCCCCGTGCCCCGGGCGGGCGTCTTCGCCGAGACGGCGGCCCGGACCGTCGCGGCCGACATCATCGCCCGCCTGCACGACCGTCCGCGCGAGGGCCGGTATCTGGGACAGGGCACCTGCCACATCGAATTCGGCGGCGGCCTGGTCGGGAAAGTGGAAGCGGACTTCCTGTCCGGCCCGGCCCCCGTGGCGCCGTTCCTCGGACCGTCCATCGAATTCGCCAGGGAAAAGGCCGAATTCGCGGAACTCCGACGGCGGCGCTGGTTCGGATCCTGAGGCCGCGGTTGTCCGGTCCGGAAACTTCGAAATGCGCTGTGACCAGTCCATTTCCCGCGAAGCCGGAAAAATCGCTGAGCGGGTCGGCGCACTGGGTTCTACCTTCGTGTCGGCGGTGATCCGAACCGCCGAATTGCACTGGGGGAGAACCACATGACCGACACCTTGTTCGCTGACGTGTCCACTTTTCAGGCGCCCGTCGACGACGAGTATCCGTACGAAGTCCTGTCGTTCCGCAGCAATGACGGCACCATTCGCGACGACCACTTCGCGCACAACTATCGATGGGCCGCCGCCGCGGCCGATTCCGGGCGGCTGGCGTGCTTCATCGTCTACTTCTACTGGCGGCCCAACTGGCAGGAGACGGTGCGGACCTGCATCGACATGGTGACCGAGGCGGGCGGCCCGCATCCGCGGATGATCGTGATGCTCGATGTCGAACAGGGCGGCAATCCGTCCGGTGACCAGTCCGACGGGATCAACCGCGCGTACTGGGCGGCCGCCGACTGGCTGGGAGATCCGCGCCGGGTCATCGGGTACGCCAATGCCGCCGATTTCGCCTCCCTGTGGCCCACCCGGCCCGAGGGGCTGCGCATGGTCGGGGCGGGCTACGGCCGGGATCCGCGACTGCCGGGCCAGGTCGCGCATCAGTACACCGATGGACAGGGGTGGGGCGGGGGCCTGCCCGAGGAGTGCGCGCCGTTCGGCCCGTGCGATATGAACAGCGCCGACGGTCTGTCCGCCGATGAGCTGGCCGCCGCCTGCGGCATCGTCACCGCGCGCACCGGGGTCCGGTGATGATCGACGTCCGCATGGGGCCCGGCACCTCCACCGGCAGTCGCGCGGCCGGCCGTGCTGCCCTGCTCGGGGTGATCGCTTGCCGCCGAGGAGGATCCGATGCCGTTCCTCGGTGAACAAGCCGTGGTCGTCGAGGAGATCGACGCGGTCAGGTGGCGGCTGCAAGCGCCGCTGACCTACCGCGCCGCCACCGACACCTTCCACGTCCCGGTCGGATTCGTCACCGACTTCGCCTCGGTCCCCAGGCCGTTGATCTGGCTGATCCCGCGTTACGGCGCCTACACCCGGGCCGCGATCCTGCACGACTATCTGTGCGAGCGCGCCCCGGTCGGCCGCTCCGACGCCGACGGCATCTTCCGCCGCATGCTCCGCGAATGCGGCGTGTCCGCGCCGCAGCGCTGGATGATGTGGGCCGCAGTCCGTTTCGGCGGCCGCATGGCCGGCGCCGGAGCCCGCGAATGGCTGCTCTTCCTGCTGATCGCGATCCCGGCGGTGGCCTTCCTGACGGTCCCGTTCCTCGTGGATTCGCTGTTCCTGCTGCTGTTCCGGTTGTGCACCACAACGGCGACGGACATTCCGGTCCACGACCTCCGCCGCCACGGCACGGTCAGCCCGCGCCGCCCGCTCGACAAGCCGGTCCAGCGCGGCCTCTCGGCCTGAACCGGTCCCGGATCACCGTGGCGCGAAGCGTTTCCGCCACGCGTCCAGGGCCGCCGGCGACAGCTGATCCCCGGTCCGCTCGAACAGCTGATACAACGCGGCTCCGTGCATCGCCGCGAGTTCGGTGTTGTGCACCATGACATCGAACTCGTTGGCGGCGGTGATCTCCAGAAACGCCCGCAACGCATCAGCATCCGGCTGGTGATCCAGCCCGGAGAACCGGTCGGTGAACACGACGGCCGTAGCACCGAGCCGCGGATACACCGCCGCCCGATCACAACTCCCGTACAAATACACCAGCTCTTCCGCCCGCCGGCCGATCAGAGCCGTCACCGCTACCCGCTCGCTCAGATCCGCCAGCGAACGATCGTACCCGTCTGTCCCGTACACGGCATGACAAAGCCCCGCCGCCTGCACATCCCCGTCGGCACCCCACGAAGCCAGCAGATCCGCCACCCGCCCGAGATGCGCGAGCAACGTGCCACCGGGATGCGCGATCCCGTCGGCGCCACGTCCCCGCAAGAACCCTTCGACCTGCCCCCGATTCATCCCGCGAGCTCCTCCCCAGCTGACCGGCACGACGCGCACCCGCACGCCCCGCCTCCCAATCTAGTTCAGGCGACACGAGAGCCGCGGTGCCGCGCACGACGGCCGGTGGGGCAGACTTATCCGGTCCCGAGCTTCACCGGCCCCCGACATCGAGGCACAGATGCCCCCGATCACGACAGGCTCGCCGCTCGCCACTCTCGCCGCGCTTCCGCAGTATCCCGCTGATACCTCCTTCGGGCCTGACATCGACGCCGCCAACCAGATCCTGTTGTCGACCGCGAGTGAAGCGGTGAAGCGGGCGGCGTTTCTGGAGTGGGCCGCCCGCCATCAGCCCTGTGTGTTCGGGCGGCTGGCCACCAAATCCGGTCCCGCCGCGCGTGGGCTGACGATGACCCTGTGCTGGATCGGTGAGGAGGTGATCGAGGCCGGTCGGGAGGCTGTCGCCGAACGCATCGCGGCCGCGCGCCGGGCATGGAAGCTGCAGGCGGCGACCGGCGCCAGTAGCGCGTTCCTGATCATGTTCAACAGCCGCCGATTCGCCTACGCGGTACCCGGACCCGAGCTGGTCCGGGCGGCGGCGGAGCTGGCGTCGCTGTATCTGACCGAGCACGCCCCGATCGAACCGGACGTGATCTACACCGAGGCCATCCCGCTGCGGGGGCGCGACGGTGTGCTGCGCTTGTTCAAAGGCAGCGTGCAACTGTTCCACACCGGCGCGCACCTGCGCCGCCATCACGACCGCCGCATCCCGGGCGGGCTGATGATCTCCGTCAACGGCCCGGGTCACTATGCGAATTCCCTTGTCGTTCAAGGCATATGTGCCGACCTCGCCGACTCCGCGCCAATGGTTCGGCGACTGGCGGCCCGCTCGATCGGCGCCGGTGGACTCGGCGATGACCGCGCGTCGTCCACCACGTGGCACCGGGAAGGACTACCGGTGGAACGTGATTCCGCGCGGTGGTTCGCCGCGGCCTACCACCTCGACGTCCTGGTCCAGAGCGACGTCGTCGGCAGCCCGGCCCTGCGAACCGGGCCCTGCCCGGCCCATGAGGTGTGGTCGTGGCTGCACCTGGACTACATCGACGCCCGCCCCACCACGGATGCCGATCGCACGCACGGCTGGTTCCACGGCACACCGATCGCCGAGCACGACCTTCACCACAACCCTTGGCCGCCGGTCGTTCCCATCGACGCACCGGATTTCAACTACTGACCGTCAGGTGCTCCTTCCCCACGAACCTCGACGTAGCCGTGGAAGCGCTTGCCGATCTCGGCGCCGTCGCGGTTGTAGGCGTTCATGATGGCGGTCAGCTCGGCCGTCAGGTGGCGCAGGGCAGCGGATTCGGTGCCGATATCGGTCCAGCCCCAGGCGGGCGGAACATGCGTGACTGTGATCCGGATGCCCGCCTCGTAGGGGGCGTCGACCTGGTAGCTGATGTGCGGGGGAGCGTCGCGAATCGCGTTGCGGGTGGCGAGGTCTCCGGGTATCGCCGCGTCGGGGAAGATTCGCGCGAGGGCGATGTCCTCCTGGATCAGATCGGCTACGCGTGACAACCCTGCGTGTCGGCCGCCGCGGTCGTGGCGTTCGCCGTAGACGCGGTCTCCCGATGCGGGGCGCGGCTGGTCGGATCGGCCGAGGATCCGGTCGAGTACGCGTTGCGCGGCCGCCCGTTCGGCAGCGCCGGTCCGGGGGTGCTCGATCAGACTGCGCAAGCGCGCGATTCGCTCCGTGCCGAGTGCCATTGCCCGAGTCTAGGCGGCGCGGTCCGGGTAGTTCCGGTATCCACGACCCGGGGTCGTGGATACCGTCAGCGGGTGTTCCCGACGCCGAAATCTGACGCAGGGCCAGACCTCCCCGGCCCGCGGCTGAGAAAGCGGCTCGGATCGACCGCGCAGGGATCTCAACGGCGGTGTGGCTAGAAGCGCACCTGCCGTTGGGTGTTCGCGACCGCGGTGACCGAAGAGACTCCGAGAGGCCCGAATTCGTCGTACAGCGTCGCGGAGCCGACCGCCAGGCCATCGGCCGCGTGCTGACCATTGGATTCCAGACCCAATCCGTCGGATGCGGGCATCCGGAACAGGTTCATGGTGACATCGACATTGATGAACGGCACGCCGGTCGAGCGAATTCCACGCTCGGCGTCCAACCTCGCCCCCCAGCCCGATCATCCTCCCGAGGCCGCACGAACAACCCGGATGCCCGGACAACCACACCGTCCGCCTGCGCGAGTTCCAAGTGCACCAACGCGACCCGCGTACTCGATCGAACCACGTCGACCCGGGCACGGATCGACTCAAAGCTCGTCATCTTCACGAAATCGATCGTGAGACGGCACCCGACCGCCTCGAACGGGCAACCGCGTTCCAACTCCCGCGCGGCCAACGCTGTCAAACCCTGCCCCCCGATAGTGTCCAGCCCCCAAGGCCCGCGCGCGGCTTCCAACGGAACGAACGCCTCACCCACCACATCGAAGAACCCGCCCGGAGCTTCCGTGGCCTGTGACATGTTGCGCCCCTCCCTGTTTCGCTCACGCGATATGGCGATATCGGCCCAATGCTAGAACGAGTTCTAATTTCGTTCGAGTTGTCATCCAGGAACGTGGTCGTCCAGTGCGGAGAGAACGAGAGCCAGATGCAGGTCGTCATCAGATCAGGGCTGGCGAAGTATCCGCTCGAGACCGCCGTGAGAGTCACCCGCGAAGCCGAAGCTTCGGGCGCAAGCTACCGGCACGTCCCGAGCAGGCCAAGTCGACCAAGTGCCAAGTCGACCAAGTAACCGCGCTGGCGGAGGGCTGCGGCGAAGTTCTCACCAGAGTTTCCGCTCCGGATTATCTGCGGCGGCGTGAGTTCTTTGGGACATGCGCGCGCTCAGGGAGATTCGGGCGGTCGGGTTGCGGGCGGCCGACGCGCGTATCGGCCGCCTCGCTCGAGTCAGTACTACCTTGTGCGCGTCAGGATGCTTTGGTCGCCTTTCCGATCTCGGCTACGCCGTCGACGAGGGTGTGGCCGCCCAGTTGTGGCCAGCCGTTGCCGGTGATGCCCATGAGTTGGATCTCTAGGTCTCTGACCTGGTCGGCGATGCGGGCGGGGAAGGAGACCTGGGGTGGACCGGGGGGAGGTGCGAAGCCGTCGATGGTCAGCTTCTGGCCGATGGCGGCGACGCCGTCGACCAGTGTGCGCCCGCCCAGTTGCGGCCATCCGGTACCGCCCACGCCCATCAGCTGGATCCACACGTCGGGGATCTGGCCGCTCGCGCCGGTCGGGAAGGGCACGTTGGTCGCACCGGTGGGGGCGCCGAAGCCGGTGATCTTCAGCTTCTGGCCGATGGCGGCGACACCGTCCACGAGGGTGTGGCCGGCGAGCTGGGGCCATCCCGTTCCCGGAGTGAAGTCGTCGCCGTCGCCGAAGAATTGGATCCACACGTCTCGGACCTGACCGTCGACGCCCGCCGGGAACGGCACGTTGACCGCGGTGGTGGGAGGCGCGAAGCCGGTGACCTTCAGCTTCTGGCCGATCGCGGCGAACTCGTCGACGAGGGTGCGCCCGCCCAGCTGGGGCCATCCCGTTCCGGGAATGTTGTCGCCGCCGTCGCCGAAGAGCTGGATCCACACGTCGCCGATCGGCAAGGTGGGCATCGGGGCCGCGGTAGCCGAGGTATAGCCCTTCGGCGGGATCAGCGTCGCGAGCTGGTCGAAGCCGATCCAATACCCGTACGGGCTGAATCCGCTGTCGGCGACCCACACCGCACGCGGGAACGCGCTGTCATAACCCATCAGCGCGATGTAGTGGAACACTTCACCGCCGCCGTAAACGGGTGACACCGAACCCTTGACGCCTTGCGGATAGTTGTTCGGCGGGGCATCGATATTCGCGACCACGCCGAAGCCGGCATCGATCGAACTGACGATGTCCTTCCACAACCGATCCTTCTGAGCGCCGGTCGGCGGATCGTCGTGCATATAGGTGTCGACGTACTTCGCGGCGGGCAGAATCCTGTTCAGCACCGGCGTGATCAGACCGACGTAATCGGTCCCGTTCTCGGTGGTCCCGATCTCGGTGGCCAGATATTGCTCGGAAAGATTCACGCCACACGAATTGCAGACGATCTGGGTCGCGGCCGGACCGCACCAGAAGAACCTCTCCTGCGGGACGATCGACCGGTCGTACGGGAGTTCCTTCTCCGTCGGCTCCCCAGCCGGCGACACCGAAGCCAGCCGGTCATAGATGTCCTGGGCGTCGGACATGCGTTCGTCGTAGCGATCGGGGAACGCCGATCGCTGCACCTCTTGGGCATACGAACCGGGTGAATCCGGGCCGTTGTAATCCAGCCGGGCGAGCCGCTCGTAGAACAGCCCCGCCGACGTGGTCGGGTTCATGCAGGTCGCGCAATCCGCCCACCAGTACTCGCCATTGTCGCCCTGCCGGATCTGTTGCTGGAACACGCCCACCGAGTAGCCATCGGTCCCCACCGCATCGTGTTCGAGCTGCATGGACTCCGGTACCGCGGGATTCGCGTAGATCGTCAAGTTCGACTCGACCAGCCCCGTCGCCAGCGCGATCACGATGCCGCGCTGACTGATTCCCCGTCGCTGCCCCTCCGCGATAATCGCTTGGGCGACTTCATCGCGTGTCATAGCTGTGCGCCTCCTGTTTCGAGAGCAGATGCGCACCCTTCGACAATTCGCGTGATCGCGAATCACTCCCATTGTGCGCGGTCGCCGAATTGGCATTCTGAATAAACGGCGTGTCGCATATTCCGTTTATTGGGCTGCTCTCGAGGTGGGGCAGCACCTCGAAGCCTTACCGATCCCCCCGTCATTCGTGAATGAGGCCAGTTGGTCTCGTAATTGGGCTCAGGCACGCGTGGCGACGGCAGGAACTCTCGACGATGACGACGAGTATGGCCGATCCGCCGTACTGGGACGGATGCGCGGCACTGTTCCTGTCAGATGCGCCGACCAGGTGCCCTATCCAACCCTGCCCCCCAAATTCCCTAGCCGTCCGAACCTGTAATCGAATGTGCCAATCGGCCAGTGTGCGGTCGAGAACTTCTGATAATAGTGCACGTCACCGCTATTCGGAAGCGGGACTAATCCGTCATTCCGGTCGTGAATATCTTTTGTTTGCAAACGCATCGAACTCGGGATGCCATTCGCGCCTAGCTGCTCAGCAAGTGCTGGGCGGCGTGCAGCAGCCGGGTGCGCAGGAGTTCCGAACGGGCCGCGATGTCGGCTTGGCCGCGGACGTATTCGGCTCGGCCGGAAGGTGTTTCGATGCGAATGGGCTCGTAGCCGTAGTCGATGAGGTCATAGGGACTGGCCTTCATATCGAGCTCGCGGGCGGCGCAGGCCAGCTCGAAGGCGTCGAACAGCAGGTCGGAGCTGATCAAGGGGGTGAGTTTGAAGCCCCACTTGTAGATGTCCATATTGGCGTGCAGGCAGCCGGGCTGCTCGCGGGCGATCTGGGAGTCGCGGGTAAGGGGCTCGATATTGAGGGGGACGGCCGCGGGAGTGAAGAAGCGGAAGGCGTCGAAATGGGTGCAGCGGATCTGCATGGATTCGACGACCGCGTCGGTGCCGGCGGAGCCCAGGCGGAGGGGGACCTGCTGGTGGCGGACATCGTCGGTGCGGTAGACCATGGCCCACTCGTGCAGGCCGAAGCACGACAGCTGAGCCGGGCGGGAGGCGGTCGCGGATAATAGGGAGGCCACGAATTCGATGGTGTCGCGGCGCTTTTCGAGGAAAGCGGGGTCGGCGGTCCAGCCGGTGACGGGCGGACCGCCGGGGGAGTCCACCGTGACCTGGTGGTAGCCACGAGATCCCGTGTACTCCTCGGCATCGGTCAGCGCGACACCGAACCCCGGGTGCCAGCGCTTCAACTGCGCCGGCTTGTTGCCGTAATAGGTGAACAGGAAATCGATCACCGGGTGCTTGGTGCCCGCCGCGCGCCGATCCAGGTACGGGCCGAGCAGCGCGTCCACCCGGTCGCGGTGGGCGGCCGCCCGGTCCCGCCAAGCGGGACCGGACAGCACGGGGGAATCGGTGCGGGCGTTCATCATTCGGCGAGACGGTGGGTGGCGTCGCGGACGGTGCCCACGAACTCCTCCACCAGATCCTCCAGGGCCACGATGCCGGCGGTATTGCCGCGGCTGTCCACCACCCGGCCCAGGTGGGAGTTGGTGCGGCGCAGGCGGGCCAGCGCCTCGAACAAGGTGGTGCCCATGCTGACCGTCGGCAGCGGACGGATATCGGTGCGGGGGATCGGGGTGCCCGGGCCCGCGTCCTCGTCGGCGGTCAGGTCGAGCACATCCTTGACGTGCAGGTAACCGACCAGCGAGCCGTCATCCGCGCGGACCGGGTACCGGGAGAAACCGGTTTCGGCGACAGCGGATTCGATGTCACCGAGGGTGGTCCCGTCACCGCGCAACGGCACCGAACGGGCTTTCGCGAGCGGCACCATCACATCGGCGACGATCCGGTCGCTCGAGCCCAGCGCCTGGGTGAGGCGACGGTGCTCCTCCTCGTCCAGCAGCCCCTCCGAGCGCGATTCACCGAACATCTCGGCCAGCTCGTCCGACGACACCGTCGAATCCAGCTCGTCCTTCGGTTCGATCCGCAACGCCCGCAACGAGATATTGGCCGCGAAGTTGTAGAGCGCGATCAACGGCTTGGCCAGCCGCAGCCACATCAGGTGCACCGGAACCAGCAGCAGCGCCATCCGTTCCGGCCCCGCGAGCGCGATGTTCTTCGGAATCATCTCGCCCAGCAGGATGTGCAGGATCACCACGATCGTCAACGCCAGCGCGAACGAGATCGGATGCAGCAGCGAATCCGGCACGCCCAGCAGATCGAACGGCCGCTCCAGCAGGTGCGCCACCGCGGGCTCACCCACCCGGCCCAGCAGGATCGAGCAGATGGTGATGCCCAGCTGCGCCGCCGCCAGCATCATCGACAGGTTCTGGCCCGCCTCGATGACCGTGTTGGCGCTGCGCTTGCCCTGCGCCGCAAGCGCTTCGAGCCGGTCGCGGCGCGCGGAGATCAACGCGAACTCCGCGCCCACGAAGAACGCGTTGCCCAGCAACAGCAGGAACGTCAGCAGAACGGCGTACAGGTCACCCATGAGTCTGCTCCCAGGTCGCGAGGGCCTCGGCGTCGATCGGCCGGATCAGGACGCGGTCGATGCGGCGGCCGTCCATGCGCTCCACGGTGGCGATCCAGCCGCCCCGGGTGTGGGTGTGCTCGAGCTGGCTGTTGCCGGGTTCGGGCAGCAGCACCTCGTCGCCGGTTTCGGGGATCCGGCCCAGACGGGTCAGGACCAGGCCACCCAAGGTTTCGTATTCGCCCTCGGGTGGGTCGTATCCGGTGGTTCGGGACACCTCGTCGATGCGCATCAGGCCCGAGCAGTTCCAGCCGTTGGCCGTGCGGCGCACATCGAGTTCCTCCTCGTCGTGCTCGTCGCGCACGTCGCCGAGGATCTCCTCGATCAGGTCCTCCATGGTCACGATGCCCGCGGTGCCGCCGTACTCGTCGACCACCAGCGCCACCTGCATGCCGTCGCGGCGGACCCGCTCGAGCACCTCGTCACCGTCCAGGCTGGCCGGCACCACGGGCACCGGCTGCGCGATGGACTTCAAGGTGATCTGGCGGCGATCCTTCACCGGATGCACGAAGGTCTGCTTGATGTGCACGAACCCGAGCGTGTTGTCCAGATCGCCGTCCACGACCGGGAACCGCGAGTACCCGGTTTCGCGCGCGGCGTCGATCAGATCCGCGAGAGTGCAGTCCTGGTCGAGGGTTTCGACGGTCATGCGCGGCGTCATCAACTCCTCCGCGGTGCGGTCACCGAACTGCAGCGACCGATCCACCACCTGCGCGGTGCGCTGATCGAGCGCGCCGTGCAACGCGGAGGTCCGCACCAGCGAACCCAATTCCTGCGGCGAGCGCGCCGACCGGAGTTCCTCGGCCGGTTCGACCCCCAGCCGGCGCACCGCCCAGTTGGCGGCCCCGTTCAGGAAGTTGATCATCCACTTGAAGACCGTGGAGAAGGCGATCATCGGCCCCGCGGTCCAGCGCGCGGTCTCCAGCGGCGAGGCGATGGCGATGTTCTTGGGCACCAGCTCGCCGTAGATCATCGACAGCGAGGTCGCGATGATCAGCGCCAGCGCCAGGGCGACGCCCTTCGCGGTACCGGCGCCCACCCCGACCGCGTTCAGCATCGGTTCCAGCAGCCGCGCCAGCACGGGCTCGGCGATATAACCGGTGATCAGGGTGGTGATGGTGATGCCCAGCTGAGCGCCCGACAACTGGAACGAGAGAGTGCGATGCGCCTGCCGCACCTGCCGGGCCCGGCGGTCGCCGTCACGGGCGTGGGCCTCCACGGTGGAGCGTTCCAGGGCGGTGAGCGAGAATTCCGCGGCCACGAACAAGGCCGTGCCGGCGGTCAGAGCGATGAATCCGAGCAGACTGAGAATGGTGAGCAGAACCGACACGGTCAGCACCACCCGGCCGTTTCCGAAGCCGGTATTGCGGGGAAGCCGGGTTTGTCACCCGGCTCGGTAGAGGAGCCCTCCTGTGAAGCGCCCTTGGACGCGGGTGACAACTGGTTCCTTTCGCAGGGGTTGCTGGCGGAGATACGCCACGGATACCCAGTTCCTGGGTCCGGTCAGGCCATGCTACCGGGCCGCTTCGCGGGTTTCCGCACAGCGGGGCCGTATCACACGCGCAGCCGGGGCATATCACAGTGGACGGTCGCCGGGAATCACCCGGCGCCGGATCGGCGGTGACGCGCCGAACGGGTTCCGCACACACGAAACCCGGCGGATCCGAGCGGAGCCGCCGGGTTCGGGTTGTGCAGTGCTAACGGGAGACGATCACCAGCCGGACGGCAGCGGACGGCCCTCGGCGAAGCCGGCGGCCGACTGCACGCCCAGCACGGCGCGCTCATGGAACTCGCCGATGGTGCGCGCGCCCGCGTAGGTGCAGGAGCTGCGCACACCGGAGGTGATGTGGTCGATCAGATCCTCCACGCCGGGACGCTCGGGGTCCAGACGCATGCGCGAGGAGGAGATGCCCTCCTCGAACAGCGCCTTGCGGGCCCGGTCGAACGCCGAGTCGGTGGCGGTGCGGGCGGCCACGGCACGCTTGGACGCCATGCCGAAGGACTCCTTGTAGCGGTTGCCGTCGCGGTCGGTGCGCAGGTCGCCGGGCGACTCGTAGGTGCCCGCGAACCAGGAGCCGATCATCACGTTCGCGGCGCCGGCCGCGAGCGCGAGGGCCACGTCGCGCGGGTGGCGGACACCGCCGTCGGCCCACACGTGCTTGCCGAATTCCTTGGCGGCGGCGGCACATTCGGCCACCGCGGAGAACTGCGGGCGGCCCACGCCGGTCATCATGCGGGTGGTGCACATGGCGCCGGGGCCGACACCGACCTTGATGATGTCCGCGCCGGCCGCGATCAGATCGCGGGTGCCGTCGGCGGAGACCACATTGCCCGCGACCAGCGGCACGCCCAGATCCAGCGCGGCCACCGAGGCCAGCGCTTCCAGCATCTTCTGCTGGTGGCCGTGCGCGGTGTCCATGACCAGCACGTCGGCGCCCGCGTCGACCAGGGCCTTGGCCTTGGCCGGGATATCGCCGTTGATGCCGACCGCGGCCGCGATGCGCAGGCGGCCCGCGGCGTCGGTGGCCGGGGTGTAGATGCCGGTGCGGATGGCGCCGGTGCGGGTCATCACGCCCGCGAGGGTGCCGTCGGCGTGGACCAGCACGGCCAGGTGGGCGTGCTTGCTCTCGAGCAGATCGAAGATGTCGCGCGGCGAGGCGTCGGCGGGAGCGCTGACGAAGTTGGCGTCGGCGACGGTGCTCAGCCGGGCGAAGCGGTCCACGTCCGCGCAGGCCGCCTCGGTGACCACGCCGACCGGCTTGCCGTTCTCGACCACGACGACCGCGCCGTGGGCGCGCTTGTGAATGAGAGCGAGCGCGTCGGAGACCGACTGCTCGGGATCCAGCACGACGGGGGTGTCGGCGGTGAGCGAACGGCTCTTGACGAAGGCGATGGTGTCGGCGGCCGCGGGGATCGGGAGATCCTGCGGCAGCACCACGATGCCGCCGCGGCGGGCCACGGTCTCGGCCATGCGGCGGCCGGCGACGGCGGTCATGTTCGCGACCACGAGGGGGATGGTGGTGCCGGTCCCGTCCGTGGTGGACAGGTCGACATCGAAACGGGACGCCACATCCGTCCGGCGGGGGACGAGGAAGACGTCGTCGTAGGTCAGGTCATAGGGCGGGGTTTGCCCGGGAAGAAACTGCACGTTGCACCATCCTAGCCGAATGCTGAAAGTTCGCGGTGGAAACGAGCGGGCGATTTCCGTTGTCGCGCCGAGCGGATGTGCCCTAGGTTCGCGACCGTGACTGATCTTGCGGCACTCGCCGATCGACTGGATGTCAGCGACACCATCACCAAACTCTTCGTCTACTGCGATCAGGGCCGCTGGTCCGACCTGCGCGAGTCGGTGCTCGCGGAGGAGGTGTTCTTCGACAACGGCTTCGGCGGAGCGGTCGGCCCGCAGCCCGGCGCCGACATCGTCGACGCCTGGGCCGCGGGGCTGGGCGCGCTGGACGCCGTCCATCATCAGGCCGGAAACCAGCTCGTCGAGATCACCGGCGACAGTGCTCTCGCGCACGCCGACGCCATCGCCGTGCATGTGAAGAACGACGCCACCGCCGGCACCACCCGGTGGTTCGTGGGCAGCTACGTGCTCGGCTTGCGGCGCACCGAAAAGGGCTGGCGCATCGACCGTTTCGAATACCGGCTGAAGGTCATCGACGGCAACGCCGACTTGGTCTGAACTCGGCCTCAGGGCGCGGCGGGGATGAACAGCGCTTCGAAGGGCGGTGTGCCCACCGCGACGGTCGAGTGACCGCGGCCCTCGGTGTCGGCGGCCAGCACCAGATCCCCGGGTGCGAACCGCCGGCGCTCGCCGTCGGAGGTGGTCACCTCGATCATGCCGCGCACCATGACCACCCACTGCCGGGCCGGAGCCGGATGCGGGTCGCTGTCGAAGCCGGCGCTGCGCAGATAGGACACGCCCGCGGCGGAGGGCAGGCCGGTGGCCGCCATGGCGGGCACGCCGGTTGCCAGAGTCCTTTCAGTCAAAGGGATTTCGGCATCGGTGAAGGTGGAACCGCCATCGGCGGTCGATTCGATCACGGTGTAGCGCAGGTTGTTCGGTTCGCTCATGGGCTCGATCGTCGACCGCGGGGGAGCGTGGGCGCGATTCCCCGCGGGGTATCGCGGAGGTCTCCGAGGCGATGATTTCTGGCCGTGCGGAAACGCGAACAAGACGTTTGCTGTAAATTTGCTGAGGCCAATTTCCGGCTTGGAGTTATCTCAATCTCGTCCGATTCGCCGGGAAATCCCGCTCCGGATTCCGGGCGAGTCGTAGGAACCTCCAAGCGTGTCGGCCGCAGCGCGCCGATCGTGCCGGGCTCAGCGGGACGAACGTCGGGCCGCGCCCGGTTTGCGCTTCTTGTTGTGCGGGCGGCTCTCGCCCTGCGGCCGCTGCTGCCGGAACCGCGGCTGCTCCTTGTCGGCCTTCCGTTCGGGTGCGGGCGGGGCCGAGGGATCGGCGATCGGGCGGCCGCTCGGACGGCGGGCTCCGGTGATCTCGATCAGCCTGCGATCGCCCGGCCGCACCTCGACATCGGTGAGGGTCACCGACGCCCGTTCGGCGAGCCGGGCCGCCTCCTCGCGGTCGTCGGGGGTGACGATGGTGACGACCGTGCCCGACGCGCCCGCCCGCGCGGTCCGGCCGGTGCGGTGCAGGTAGTCCTTCGGGTCTGCGGGCGGATCGACGTGCACGACCAGCGAGACATCGTCGATGTGCAGCCCGCGCGCGGCCACATCCGTGGCCACCAGCACCGGTGCGGTCCCGTCGGCGAACGCCGCGAGCATGCGGGTGCGCTGATTCTGCGCCTTCCCGCCGTGCAGCGCGACCGCGCCGATCCCGATCTCCCGCAGCTTGCGCGCCAGCTTGTCGGCCCCGTGCTGGGTGCGCACGAACAGCAGCGTCCGGCCCGGCCGCGCCGCGATCTCGCTGACCACCGCCCGCTTGTCCGGCCGCCGCACATGCAGCGCGTAGTGGGCGATATCGGGTCCGGCGGCCACTCTCCCGAATCCGCCGACGACCGTGCCGCCCGTGGCGGTAGCGCCTACCGCGCTCGAACCGGTGGCCGCCGCTGTCGAACCGGTACCCGCCTCGGCGGAGCTCGCGTCTGGAGCGTCCGCTCCTGGCAGGGCCGAGGCTGCACTCCGCGAGGCCGCGCCCGTGCCCGTGGCCGAGACGCCCGGCGTGGTCGAATCCGGCTGCTGCGCGGTCGAATCCGAGCCCCATGCCGAACTCGTAACGAGCGCGGCCGAAGCCGTGCCCGCCGGTGCGGTTGTCGCCGTGGTCGCCCCGATCGCGTGGGTGGCGGGCTCGCGGAGGTACTTCAGCACCAGCCCGTCGATCGACTCGTCCAGCGTCGCCGAGAACAACAGCTGCTGGGCGTCGTCGGGCACCTTGTTCAGTAGGGCCGTGAGCTGGGGCAGGAAGCCGAGTTCGGCCATGTGGTCGGCCTCGTCGACGGTGACCACGCGAATGTCGGCCAGCTGCACCGCTTTCCGCCCGAGCAGGTCGGTCAACCGGCCCGGCGTCGCGATGACCACGTCCACGCCGCGCGCGAGCCGCTCCTCCTGCTTCTTGATCGGGAGCCCGCCGACCGCGGTGGCCAGGCGCAGGCCCAGCGACAGCGCGGGCTCGTCCAGGGCCGCCTCGATCTGGATCGCCAGCTCCCGGGTGGGCGCGAGGATCAGTCCGCGCGGCCGCTTGGGCGCGCTGGGCGCACCGAACAGCCGCACCAGCATCGGCAACCCGAACGCCAGCGTTTTGCCCGACCCCGTGGCGGCCCGGCCCAGCACGTCGCGGCCCGCGAGAATATCGGGAATGACCGCGGCCTGAATCGGAAACGCCGTATCCATCCCGCTCCGCCGCAGCGCCTGCACCAGCACCGGTGGCAGACCGAGATCCGCGAATCGCGCCGGGGTCGATTCCGCCGCGCCGCCCGCCCGACCGCGATGTCCGGCCGCGCCGGCGCTGCCGCCGACATCGCCGGTCCCCGGGCGCCCAGTCGGCACTTCTCGCCCGGTCGGCACCTCTGTGGATGCCGGTCGCGCCGTGTTGGATGCCGGGTCGGCCGCGGATGTCGGGTCGGTGTGGATGGTGTCCTCCATAGTGTCGAGGGTGGCGTCGCCGGAGCCGGGTGTACCGCCGGGCACGGCGGAACCGTCCGCGCCCGAGTCGGATTCGCGGGCGGGCGGAGCGGGTTCAGGCACGGCTGACCAGGCGGCTGACCTCGACCAGCCAGGGGATCGCGACGGCGAGGGTCGGCACGACCAGGATGGCGGCGGCGGCCAGGTAGGCGGCGATCGCGATGCGCAGGTCGCCGATGGGACCGGCGAGGCGCTGGATGCGGATGAGGGTGCTGGGTCCGCCCGCGGCCATCGCGCCTTGCGGGGCGGGCGAATTCGAGCAGGCCACCAGGGCGCGAGCCAGCGGGGTGGGGCCGGTGACCTTGACCGCGGAGTCGTCGGCGAGCAGTTCGATGAGCAGTTTCACCGAGTCCAGCGCGGACTTGGAGCGCACCACGCGGGGGAAGGCCTCGTGCGCGGCGGTGAAGGCCTCCAGCACCAGGTCGTGGCGGGCGCGCAGGTGGGAGCGTTCGTGACTGACGATGGCGGTGAGTTCCTCGTCGGTCAGATTGGTGACCGTCCCCTGGCTGAGCACCACGCGGCGGCGCAGCCCCGGCAGGCAGTAGGCGATCGGCTCGGCGGCCGCGAGCACCCGGATATCGGCGGATTTGCGTTGCACGCTGGACTGATCGAGCAGGTCGACCAACATGCGGTGGCGGGCCCGGCGGCGGCGGGTGTGGATGCCGACCCGGATCACCGACCAGATCAGCCGCGCCCCGATCAGCAGGGTGAGCGCGAACACCAGGACCAGGCCCAGCCACAGCGGCAGGCCGAGGACGTCGATTTCCTTGCTGGGTGTGGTCGTGGGCCGGCCGTCGGCGCCGGGAACCAGCAGCCGGGAGGCGATGGCGAGCCCGGAACCGAAGGCGCTGAGCACCGCTGCCAGCGCGATGGCCTGCCAGAGCACCAGCGCCGCACGGGGACTGCGATAGGGCCAGGTGGCCCGGGAGAGCAGCGCTGGCACCGGTCCCGCCAATAACAAGGCGAGACCGGCGAATACCGGCGCTGTCCAGTCCATGTCCTCAGCTCACTGCGTTGTGGGGCTTGGGCCGAGGGTACAGCTAAACGGACTCGGGTTTGTCCTTGCGCGCCACCTCGGTGGCTTCGAGCTTAGCGAGTGCGGCCCGCAATGCGTCAGCCTCGTCGGCGCCGACCTGCTCGACGAAGTGCACGAGCGCGGCGCGGCGGCTGCCCACCTCGTCGGCTTGCTGCAGCGCGTCGACCATGAGGCTGGCGACGAGTTCGTCGCGGGTGTGCACCGGCGCGTACCGGTGTGCGCGGTCGTCACGCTGCTGGACCACCAGGTTCTTCTTCGCCAAGCGCTGCAGAACGGTCATCACCGTGGTGTACGCGAGTTCACGACGCTCAGCGAGGGCTTCATGGACCTGCCGGACCGTTTGCGGTTCGTCGGCCGACCACAACTGGTCCATGACCGCTTTCTCGAGTTCACCAAGACCTGCCATCCCACAAGCTTACGGAGACAACGACAGCAATGCGTACTACAGGTCGTCGTAACCGGCGGGTTGCTGGTGTGGGATTCCTCATACGATGACGTGACGGTTGCCGATCGGCACGATCATGGGCCGCCCCGACACCGGATCCTCGAGCACCTCGGCCCGCAGGTTGAACACCTCGAGCAGCAGCTCGGCGTCGATGATGTCGGCGGGGGCGCCCTGGGCCCGGATGCGGCCGTCGCGCATGACGATGAGGCGGTCGCTGTAGCGGATGGCCAGATTCAGGTCGTGCAGCACCATGACCACGGTTCGGCCCAGGTCGTCGTGCAGGCGGTCGACCAGGTCCAGCACCTCGAGGGCGTGGGTGAGGTCGAGGTAGGTGGTCGGCTCGTCGAGCAGCAGGATGTCGGTGCCCTGGGCCAGGGCCATGGAGATCCAGGCGCGCTGGCGCTGGCCGCCGGAGAGCTCGTCGAGGGTGCGCCCGGCCAGGTCCGCGATGCCGGTCTGCTCGAGGGCGGCCAGCACCTCGGTCTCGTCGTCGGCGGACCACTGCCGCAGCCAGGACTGATGCGGGTGGCGGCCGCGGGCGACCAGGTCGGCGACGGTGAGGCCCTCGGGCGCGACCGGCGTCTGCGGCAGCATGCCGATCACGCGGGCGATGTCCTTGGTCTTCATGGTCGCGATGGCCTTGCCGTCCAGCAGGACCCGGCCCGCCTTGGGGCGCAACAGCCGGCCCAGGGCGCGCAGCAGGGTGGACTTGCCGCACCCGTTGGGGCCGATGACGGTGGTGATGAGCCCGGGCTCGATGTCCACCGACAGTCCGTCGACGATGATCCGCTCGCCGTAGCCGAGGGTGAGGGATTCCGCAGCGAGAGTCACAGTGCCACCTTAGAAGTCGCGGGAGCCGGCGCCGAAGTCACAGCGTCGCCTTCCGGTTGGTGCGAACGAGCAGATACAGCAGGAACGGTCCGCCGACAGCCGCGGTGACCACCCCGACGGGCAGCGAGACCGGAAACGCGGTGCGCGCGAGCAGGTCCGCGCCCACCACGGCGATGGCCCCGACCAGCGCGGACGCGATGACCGGTGCACCGGGCGCGCGCAGCAGCCACCGCGCGAT
>NZ_JBSGCY010000026.1:0-60510 GCF_053602115.1 Nocardia sp. NPDC004582
GCCGAGATTGGCCGGGCGTTCGGCGAGCCGGCGCATGAGATAGCCGTACCACTGGGTGCCGTAGGGGATGTAGACGCGCAGCGCGTGCCCCGCGTCGACCAGGCGGCGCTGCTCGGCGTCGCGGATGCCGTAGAGCATCTGGAATTCGAAATCACCGGGGGTCCGGTGGTTTTCGGCGGCCAGGGTGAGGGCGGCGGAGATCATGGCCGGGTCGTGCGAGGCGATCATCGGGTACCAGGCGGTGCGCATGAGCACCGCGAGGCAGCGCAGGTAGGACCCGTCCACCTCGGCGCGGTGCTGGTAGGCGACGGTGTCGGGCTCCTGGTAGGCGCCCTTGCACAGGCGGATTCGGGTGCCGTCGGCGGCCAGGTCGCGGACATTGTGCTCGGCCTGGCGCAGGTAGGTCTGCACAGCGACCGCCAGCCAAGGGAATTCGGCGCGGGCGGCGCGGACCGCCGCGAGGGTCTCGGCCGTCGTGGTGTGGTCCTCGGCGTCGACGGTCACCCAGACGTGGCGTTCGACGGCCTTCGCGCACAGCTTGTGCAGGTTCTCCGCGGCGATGGCCGGACCGTCCTGCCCCAGCGACTGGCCCAGCGCCGACAACTTGAGCGAGACCTCCACCCGCGGGATGTCGGTGAGCGCCCCGGCGGCGGTCCGGTCCGCCTCGGCCAGGTCGTCGATGAGCGAGAAGTACTCCGCCACAGCGGCATCCGCCTGAGCGCGGTCGGTGGTGTACTCGCCGAGGAAGTCGACGCTGACCGAACGCCCGCTCTCCAGCAGCGCCCGCGCCACCGGCACCATGTCCGCCCGGGTCTCCCCCGCGACGAACCGCCGCACCACCGCCGCCGTCACCGGCACCTTCGTGATGACGTCCTTGATCCGGGACGACCCGGCGGCCGCCAGGATCGCCGGGCGCAATGGGTTCATCACGCCTCCATGTGGGGGTAGCGGTACTCGGTGGGCGGGATGAACGTTTCCTTCAGGGTGCGGGGCGCGACCCAGCGCAGCAGGTTGAGATACGAGCCCGCCTTGTCGTCGGTGCCCGAGGCCCGGGCTCCGCCGAAGGGCTGCTGGCCGACCACCGCGCCGGTGGGCTTGTCATTGATGTAGAAGTTCCCGGCCGCGAAGCGCAGTGTGCCGGTGGCGGATTCGACGGCCTGGCGGTCGCGGGCGAAGATGGCGCCGGTGAGCGCGTAGGGCGAGGTCCCGTCCACCACGTCCATGATCTCCTCGAAGGCGTCGGGCGCGCCGTCGTCGTAGACGTAGACCGACAGGATCGGACCGAAGTACTCGGTCTCGAAGGATTCGTCGCCCGGATCGTCACTGAGCAGCACGGTCGGCCGGACGAACCAGCCCTCGCGGTCGTCGAAGCCGCCACCCGCCGGAACGGAAATGCCCTGTTCCCGGGCGCGGCCGATGGCGGCCACGCATTTGGCGTAGGCGCGGTCGTCGATCACGGCCCCACCGAAATTCGACAGATCCGCCACGTCCCCATAGGTCAGCGCCTCCACCTCGGCCAGGAAGTCCGAGCCCATCCGCCGCCACACCGACTTCGGAATGTAGGCGCGCGAGGCGGCCGAGCATTTCTGGCCCTGGTACTCGTAGGCGCCGCGAATCATGGCCACGCGCAGCGCGTCCGGATCGGCGGAGGGGTGCGCGAGGATGAAGTCCTTGCCGCCGGTCTCCCCCACCAGCCGTGGATAGCCGTGGTATCGGCCGATATTCGAGCCCACCGTCTGCCACAGGTATTGGAAGGTGCGCGTCGATCCGGTGAAGTGGATGCCCGCCAGCCGGGGATCGGCCAGCACGACCTCCGACAACTGCGCGCCGTCCCCGGTCACCATATTGATGACACCCGGCGGCAGCCCGGCCTCCTCCAGCAGCTTCATGGTGTGGTAGGCCGAAAGCGTCTGTGTCTGTGAGGGTTTCCAGACGACCGTATTGCCCATGAGCGCGGGCGCGGTGGGCAGGTTCCCGGCGATGGCGGTGAAGTTGAACGGCGTGACGGCGTACACGAACCCTTCGAGGGGCCGGTAGTCCATCCGATTCCATACCCCCGGCGCGGATCGCGGCTGCTCCTGCAGGATGCCCCGCGCGAAGGCCACGTTGAACCGCCAGAAGTCGACCAGCTCACACGGTGCGTCGATTTCGGCCTGCTGCACCGATTTCGACTGCCCGAGCATGGTGGCGGCGGCGATGGTCTCGCGCCAGGGCCCGGCCAGCAGGTCGGCGGCGCGCAACAGGATGGCGGCCCGTTCCTCGAAGGGCATGGCCCGCCAGCCGGGCGCGGCCGCGGTCGCCGCGGCGATGGCCGCGCGGGCTTCGTCGTGGGTGGTGTTGGCGTAGGTCCCCAGTACGTGCCGGCGCCGGTGCGGCATCACGATCTCGCGCCGTTCACCCGCGCCGGGCTGGTGTTTGCCGCCGATCACCAGCGGCACTTCAACGGTTTCGGCGGAGAGTTCGGCCAGCCGCGCGGCCAGCAGCTCGCGTTCGCGGCTGCCGGGGGCGTAGGTGTGCACCGGTTCATTGACGGGAGCGGGGACAACCGTGACAGCGTCCATATCCAACACTATCGCGATCGTCCCCGCCCGGCCGGACAGAACACGCCCCGACGGCCGCTACAGCGGAATTTTTACATCAGTGGAAGTCCTCGGCGATGATCTTCTCAATGTTGCGTTCCGCCAACGCCGTAATGGTTACGAACGGGTTGACCGTGGTGAAGCCGGGAATCAGCGAGCCGTCGATGACGTAGAGGCCGGGGTACGACGAGAGGCGGCCGTAGTTGTCGGTGGCCACATTGAGCACGCAGCCGCCCAGCGGGTGGTAGGCGAAGTCGTCGCCCCAGGTCTTGTAGGTACCGAACAGGTCGGTCCGGTAGATGGTGCCTTCCTTGCTGTTGATCTTGTCGAAGATGCGCTTGGCGGCATCGATGCCGGGCTGGTTCCAGGAGGTCTGCCAGTTCAGGTCGACCCCGCCGCTGCCGGAGTTGTAGGTGAACTTGGCCCGGTTCGGGTTCTTGGTGATGGCCAGATACAGGCTGGCGAAGGTCTCGATCCCGGCCGGGAACGGCGAGACCTCGGCGAAGGCCGGACCGCCGCTGTCGGCCAGGTTGTCGATGCCCAGGCAGGGGATGCAGGACTGCAGGCTGCCGGTGGCGTCCCAGGCCTGGTTCTGCCGGGCCACCATGACATTGCCGTTGTTGCCCCAGCCCGCGCCGACCGAGTCGGGCAGGTTGGGCAGCTTGCCGGTCGCCTTCTGGGTCACCAGCAGTTTGCTGGTGCCCACGCTGCCGGCCGCGAAGAAGACCTTCTGCGCCGTAACCGTTTTCGACTTCACGGTATTGCCGCTGGTGTCGATCTGGTTCATCACGACCGAGAACCCGCCGCCGTTGGCCGGGGACACCGTGGTGACCACGTGCTGCGGGACGATGGTCACCTTGCCGGTGGCCGAGGCGTCCGCGAGATAGGTCTTGTCCAGGGAATTCTTGCCGTAGTTGTTGCCGTAGATGACCTCGGCGTTGAGCGCGGAGCGCGGCGCGGTGTTGGCCTGCTCCTGCTTCATGTAGTTGAAGTCGTAGACGTTGGGGACGAAGCTCCACTTGAAGCCGGACCGCTCGGCCTGCTTACGCCCGACGCGCGCGAACTGGTAGCAGTCGGCGCTGTCGAACCAGGTCGGGTCGATATTGTTCACCTTCAGCCCGGCATTGGCGCGCGGGTAGTAGGTGTTGTACATCTCGCCCGGATCCACCGACGGCAGGATGGTCGGGAACCAGCTCTGCTGCGGCGTCACCGCCATACCGCCGTTGACCAGCGAGCCGCCGCCGACGCCGCGGCCCTGGTAGATGCGAATCCCGCTGAACTGCTCGGAATCCAGCACGCCGGTGTACCGGGAGATCGACTTGTTGTAGGGCGCGCCCATGAAGTGGTTGACCGGCTGGTCGGTCTCGGTGCGCAGCCAGAACGAGCGGCCGTCGGGCTTGAGCATGTTGCAGAAGACCTTGCCGTCGGAACCGGGTTGGCTCCAGGACATGCCCTTCTCGACCATGACTACGTTCTGCCCGGCCTGCGCGAGCCGCAGGGCCGCGACCGCGCCGCCATAACCTGTTCCAATTACCAGGACCGGCATCTGGTCGCCGTCAGTGATCGACCCGGCGGGTAAGGCCCGGGCCGCTGGGAGCTTCCCTAGTAGCGCGGCCGCCCCGAGAACAACCCCCGTTGCAGCTAGGAACCCTCGTCGGCTGACATTGCTGCCGTAGACACTCTTGCCGGGGGTTTCATAAGACAATCCACGCACTGAAATACTCCTCATCGAGTTGCGATGAGAACTTGTTATAGATGTTCTGGAGAGAACGTGTGTCAGTTTTCACAAAACGAGAGCTGACAACATATCTCGCTACCCACGAGCAACCGGGACGGACAGCGAAAAGCCTCCCCACCGAGATGGTGGGGAGGCTGTGCACTTGCGACCCTGACGGGACTCGAACCCGCGACCTCCGCCGTGACAGGGCGGCGCGCTAACCAACTGCGCCACAGGGCCTTACGAATCGCTCGGCCATCCGGCCTCGCGACGTCGTAGACGGTATCACGCGGGCCCGGGTAACCGAAAATCAGCTGGTCAGACGATCAGCCGCGGCGGTGATGCGCTCGTCGGTGGCCGTGAGGGCAATGCGCACATGCTGATTCCCGCGCGGCCCGTAGAACTCGCCCGGGGCGGCCAGAATGCCGCGCGCGGCCAGCCAATCCAGGGTGGTGCGGCACGGCTCGTCCCGCGTCGACCACAGGTACAGGCCCGCCTCGGAATCGTCGATCCGGAATCCCGCGCGCCGCAGCGCATCTTGCAGCACCACCCGGCGGGCACGGTAGCGGTCCTTTTGCTGGACCTCGTGCGCGTCATCGCCGAGGGCCGCGGTCATGGCCGCCTGGATCGGGTACGGCAGCATCATGCCGGAGTGCTTGCGCACCTCCAGCAGCTCCGCCACCAACTCCGGGTCACCGGTCACGAAACCCGCGCGGTAGCTGGCCAGATTCGAGGTCTTGGACAGCGAGTGGATGGCCAGCAGGCCGGTGTGATCACCGTCGCACACTTCGGGATCGAGGATCGACAGCGCGCGACCCTCCCAGGCCAGGCCCAGGTAGCACTCGTCGGAGGCCACGATCGCGCCGCGCTCGCGGGCGAACCGCACCACCTTGCGCAGATGGTCGACGCCGAGCACCTTGCCGGTCGGGTTGGACGGCGAGTTCAGGAAGATCAGCGCGGGCCGCTCCGGACCCAGCGCCACCGTGCTGTCGGCCCGCAGGTAGCGGGTGCCGGCGAGCAGCGCGCCCACCTCGTAGGTCGGGTACGCGACCTCGGGGATGACCACCAGGTCCGAGGCGCCCAGCCCCAGCAGCCGCGGCAGCCCGGCGATGAGCTCCTTGGTGCCGATGGCCGGCAGCACCGCCGCCGGGTCCACCCCCGTGATCCCGAATCGCCGCTTCAGGGCCGCCACGACGGCCTCCCGCAATTCGGGCGTGCCGTGCGTGGTCGGGTACCCGGGTACCTCCGCCACCGACGAAAGCGCCTCGCGGATCAGCGGATCCACCGGATCGACCGGGGTTCCGACCGAGAGGTCGACGATGCCGTCCGGATGCGAAGCGGCCTTCGCCTTCACGGAAGCGATGGTGTCCCAGGGGAAATCGGGCAGCAGTGCGCTGACCCGGCCACGCGCGGTCAAATCTCGGTCCTACTCGCTCGCCATCGGCGGCAGCGCGGCGATGAACGGCGGGTCGTAGTCGACCTTGCCGACCTTGGTGGCGCCGCCCGGGGAACCCAGGTCGTCGAAGAAGTCGACGTTGGCGTTCACGTAACCGGCCCACTGATCCGGGGTGTCGTCTTCGTAGAAGATGGCTTCCACCGGGCAGACCGGCTCACACGCACCACAGTCCACGCACTCGTCGGGTTGGATGTACAGCATGCGTCCACCCTCGTAGATGCAGTCCACGGGGCATTCCTCGATGCACGCCTTGTCCTTCACGTCAACGCACGGTTCAGCGATGATGTACGGCACTGCCGCTCTCCTAGTCTGTCCACACCTGAGGGGGATACCTCCCCCCGGCGAAACCCTATCAGTGTCTGATTTGCCCTCCGCTGCGCTCCGGGCTGTTCACGGCCCTTAATAACCCCGGTCTTCCCTCCTCCGCTCCTCCGCTTCGCTCCCCCGCTCCGTCAGTCCAGACCGGGGCGGGCCGTGAACACCGGCGCGAGACGCCTATCTCAGGGTCCGCGAGCCGATCGGCTCGCGCCACGGCAGACCCTTCGGCCGCACGTCGGCGGCCAGGCCGGTCACCGGATCGACCAGCGCGGCAACATGGCCAGCGATGCGCGGATCGATCCAGGGCGCGCCTGCCAGCACGTATTCGGGGTGGGCGGTGACCCGCTCGGTCAGCGCATAGCCGCAGTCGGCGGTGATCCGCGCCAGGGTGTCCAGGTTCGGCCACGGGCGTTCCGGATTCACGTGGTCCGGGGTCAGCGGCGAGACCCCGCCCCAGTCGTCGATGCCCGCCCCCAGCAGCGCCCGGCACTCCTCGAGCGACACCAGGTTCGGCGGGGCCTGGACGCGCATCCCCGGGCCCATCACCAGGCGGGTCACCGCGATGGCGGCGCGGAACTCCTCCATCCCGGCGTCGGGGCTGTGCCGCATGGCGGTGTCGTGCTTGGCCAGGAAGTTCTGCACGATGACCTCCTGCACGTGCCCGAAAGCCTTGTGCAGCTGGTGAATCGCGAGAATCGACTCGGCCCGCTCGACGATGGTCTCGCCGATGCCCACCAGGATGCCGGTGGTGAACGGCACCGCGTGCCGGCCGGCGTCGGCGAGCGCCCGCAGCCGCACCGCCGGATCCTTGTCGGGCGAACCGTAGTGCGCCTGACCGGGTTCGGTGAACAGCCGGGTGGAGGTGGTCTCCAGCATCATCCCCATGGACGGCGAGACCGGCTTGAGCCACTCGAGTTCGTCGAAGCTCATGACGCCGGGGTTGAGATGCGGCAGCAGGCCGGTCTCCTCGAGCACCCGGATCGCCATGGCGCGGATGTAGTCCAGGGTGGAGGCGTAGCCGTGCTCGTCGAGCCACTGCCGGGCCTCGGGCCAGCGGTCCTCGGGACGGTCACCGAGGGTGAAAAGCGCTTCCTTGCAACCCAGTTCGGCCCCTTGACGGGCGACCTCGAGGATCTCCTCGGGCTCCATGTACATGCCCTTGCCCTGGGCGCGCAGCTTGCCGGGCACGGTGACGAAGGTGCAGTAGTGGCAGCGGTCGCGGCACAGGTGCGTAATGGGGATGAACACCTTGCGCGAGTAGGTGATCGGCAGGGTCTCGCCCGCGTACCCGGATTCCCGCAGCCCGGCGTCGCGTACCCGCGCCGCCGACTCGCACAGCTCGACCAGGTCCGCGCCGCGCGCCTGCAGCAGTACGACGGCCGCGTCGAGGTCGAGCGCGACGCCGTCCCGGGCACTGCGCAGCGCGGTTCGCATGGCCGCGGCATCGGGTGTCGCCTGCTCCCGGACCGGGCGCGGCAGGCTCGGGGTGGGTAGATCCGTCACGTCCACGATCATGCGCCATCCATCCCGCTGATTCGACTCGGGTGCCATGCAACGAGGCAACCCGCGCGGCCACCGACGATATTCCGATGCAATTACTTGCATCCTCGAGTACATCTATTCAAATCTCGGAAACCATCCAATAGCCTCGCGGGCGACTACTTCCCAGCAGAAAAGGGAGAGATCTTCGTGCTCGCGCAAATCCGACGTGCCGCCGTCGTCGCCGGCCTCGGCGCCACCGCCCTACTCACCATCGCCACCAGCACCGCGTCCGCCTTCGGGCCGGTCCCACCGGCCAATCCCTATCTGGGACCGGTCGGCACCGCGACCATGCACGGCGATTCGGAAGCCTCCGACACCACCCCGCTGCCGGGCGTCGGCACCGGCGGGGTGAACGCCGACTTCCACGAGGAGGGCGCGGCCTGCCCGACCATCCTGCAGGGCGCGGACGGCCTCCCCCAAGCGCTGTGCACCAAGATCACCGACCGGGCGCCGAAGGTGCTGCTGCTGGATCCGAGCAACGGCAACACCCTCGCCTCGCTCGACCTCACCAAGGGCAGCCTGCTCGGCGGCGTCTACGCCTACCTCGACAATCACGATCAGATGGTCACCGTCGACGGCTCCGGCAACCTGCTGCGGATCGGGCACCAGCGCGGCTCCGACGGCCGATGGTCACTGTCCATCGCCTCGAAAACCGATGTGACACAGGCGGTCACCGGACACTGCGGCGGCGGTGATTGCGACGCGGTCAGCTCCGTCTCCCCCGACTACCAGGGCCGGGTCTGGTTCGCCACCGACGGCGCGGCCGCCGGATTCGTCAACCTCGACGGCAGCGCGCGCTCCCTGGTGCTCGCGCCCGGCGAGAACGTGGCCAACAGCATCGCCACCGGCCCCCAGGGCATGGCCGTCGCCACCGACCACGCCCTCTACCTGCTCGACGTGGACGGCGGCGGCAACCCGCGGATCGTCTGGCGGCAGGCCTACGACCGCGGCCCCGCGCGCAAGCCCGGCCAGCTGAGCTGGGGCACCGGCGCCACCCCGACCTTCTTCGGCCCCGGCGACGGCACCGAATACCTGGCCATCACCGACAACGCCGCCACCAAGGAGAACCTGCTCGTCTACAACACGGCCACCGGAACGCCCGTCTGCTCGGTGCCCGCCATCGACGGCACCGAGAACTCCCCCATCGGATCCGGCAACAGCGTGTTCGTGGCCAGCACCTACGGCTACCCGTACCCGGCGCTGCCGCCCAACGCGGGCGCCAGCCAGCCCGCCAGCGCGCCGATCTCGGGCGGCATGACCCGCATCGACGTCACCGGCTCCGGCTGCACCGTGGTCTGGACCAACACCGTGCCCTCCTCGGCGGTGCCGCGACTGTCCGTGGCCGACGGCAAGATCTACACCTTCACCCGGCACTCGCTGCTGGGCAGCGGCAGCGGCGCGCTCGGCAGCAGCGGCCTGGGCAGCGGCAGTTCGGGCCTGGGCAGCGGCAGCGCCGGACTCGGCAGCGGCTCGGCGGGCGTCACCGACAACTACAGCTTCGCGGTGATCGACGCCAACACCGGCAAGGTCGACTCCGAGCAGTTCGTCGGCGCGACCACGATCAACGACACCCTGGAGATGGTCGGCACCATCGCACCCGGCCGAATCCAGTACCAGGGCACCACGACCGGGCTCTACCGCGTCACCCCCAAGTAGCGGGCCCTCCCAACAACCGCCTCCGCGGCGCAATCCATGCAAGCATGGGCACCATGTCCGAGCCCCTCGCTCCCGGCGGCCTGCTCGCCGACCCGGCCCGGCGGCCCAGCCCCCGCGCCAAACTGCTGTGGGCGCTGAGCGCCGCCCTGTCCTGGGTGGTGCCGGTCCTGGGGGTGGGGGTCTGGGCGCTGTTCGACGCCCACCGGCGCGCAACGCAGGGGCTGGCGCTCGGAATCGTGCTGCTGGCAGCGGTTTTCAGCATCGTGGTGATTCCGCTGTGGCGGTACGCGGTGCACCGGTGGGAGATCACCGATGAGGCCGTCTACACCCGGACCGGCTGGTTCACCCAGGAGAGCCGGGTCGCGCCGATCACCCGGGTGCAGACGGTCGACACCTATCGCGGGCCGCTCGAGCGACTGCTCGGGCTGGCCACCGTCACCGTCACCACCGCCTCCTCGGCGGGGGCGGTGCACATCAGCGCCCTGGCCCTGGCCGACGCGCGGGACACCGTCGCCCAGCTGACCGCGATCGCCGCCCAGCACCGCGGGGACGCCACGTGAGCGAGCCGCCCCACCAGCCGGACGACTTCTCCGATTCCTATCCGACAGAACAGCTTTCACCTCTGCCCGCGAACCTCGAACCGGCCGGTGCGGGCTGGCAGCGGCTCGACAAGCGCATGCTGCTGGTACACCCGGTCACCGAACTCATCCGCTTCATCCCGGTCCTGATCGCCACCCTGGTCGCGGGCGCCCGCGCCGACAACCCGCTGTGGAGCCTCACCGTGGTCGGCGTGATCGTGGCCTTCGCGCTCACCCGCTGGTTCACCACCACCTACCGCATCACCCCCGACAATGTGGAGCTACGCACCGGTCTGCTCCAGCGCAAACGGCTCTCGGTGCCGCGCAACCGGGTCCGCTCGGTGGACGTGGAGGCCGACCTGCTGCACCGGGCGCTCGGCCTGGCGGTGCTGTCCATCGGCACCGGGCAGCACGTGGACAAGCGGGAACAGTTCAAGCTGGACTCCCTGGACGCGACACTGGTGCCGGACCTGCGGAACACGCTGCTGGCGCACACCCGGTCCGCCGCGGAATCGACTGTCCCGCAGCCGATCACACCCGAGACCCCCGCCGCGGCCGAGGACGCCGTCGAGATCGCGCACTGGCGATCGGACTGGGTGCGCTATGCCCCGCTCTCGCTGACCGGCTTCGCCATCATCGCGCCGGTCGTGGGTCTGGCCTTCCAGTACGGCTTCGCGCAGCTCTTCCTGAGATCGGGCACCGTCCAGGACGTCGGCCACCGCGGCGCGGGCGTCATCGCGGGCGTGGTCGCGCTGCTGATCGTGCTGCTCGTGGTCGTGGTCAGCGTGGCCGCCTGCGCCCGCTACCTGCTGACCTGGTTCGGACTCCAGGTCCACGACGACGGCAAGACCCTCACCATCCGGCACGGCCTGCTCACCACCCGCCAGACCACCCTCGACCTGGCCCGCCTGCGCGGCGCGACGGTGAACGAACCGCTGCTGCTGCGCCTGGCCGGCGCCGCCGAACTCGAAGCCATCATGACCGGCACCAGCCCGCGGCAGAAGATCCTGCCGCAGGCGCCCCGCGCCGCCGTGCACCGGACGCTGGCCCACCTGCTGGGCACGGGCCACACCCGGCTCGCGGCGAACCCCGCGGGCCCCACCGGGCCCGCCCCATCGGCATCCGAACTGGTCACCGTGCCGCTGCTGCCGCACGGCCCCGCCGCGCACCGCCGCCGCTACACCCGGGCACTGGGCCCGCTCGCGGCCGCGGCGGTCGCCCTGGTCGCGATTCGCCTTGCGGGAGGCCATATCCCGCTCTGGACTTCGATCGCGTTGGCGGTCGCCGTGCCGATCGCCGTCGCGCTCGGGTGGGATCGGTACCGCGGCCTCGGCCACGCCGTCCTGCCCGCCGCCGACGGCAACCCGGCGTGGCTCATCACTCGCAGCGGCTGCCTGGACCGCGACCGCGACTGCCTGGAAGCCCCCGGCGTCATCGGCTGGACCGTGCGCCAGACCTTCTTCCAGCGCCGCGCGGGCGTGGCCACCGTGGTGGCGGCGTCGGCGGCGGGCAAGAAGCGGTATCACGTCATCGATCTGCCACTCGAGCAGGCGTGGGGGCTCATCGAGTCGGTCACGCCGGGACAGCTGGGCGTCCCGGTGCGGCGGTGATCCGGCCCGGCCCGCGGACGATCAGTCCTGGACCGGGTAGTTGGAGCGAATCACGTTGTGCGGGTCGCGCTCTCGCTTGATGGCGCGCAGGCGATCCAGAGTCGCCGCGTCGAACGCGGCGGCCGCCGACTCGCCCGGGGACAGGAACGTGAAGGGCTTGCGCCCGCTGACCTGATCACCCAGCTGCCCGACGAACGTGTCCAGTTTCGCGTGCACCGCGTCGCGCAGGTGCGGCAGTCCGATGCCCAGCAGATACACCAGGTACCCGTCGGACAGCGCACCGCGCGCGCCCGCCGCGGGCCCGGCCAGAGCGCCGCCGAGGCCGCGCACCTGGATATTGGCCAGTGGCGCGACGGATTCGCCGAGCAGAATCTTCTCCGCCGCCGCCGTCAGCTCGGGCAGCAGTTCGGTGCGGCCGATGGCCGGGCTGGGATCGGTCGGCTCGGAGGTGATGGTCCCGATCTCGGCGACCGACAGGGGCGCCCGCGAATCGGAAACCGCGCCGCCGATCCGGTCCAGCGCCGACACCAGGTCCCGGCCGCTGTCGGCATCGCCGAGGTAGGCGACGTCGAGGGCCACCAACTCCGGCGACTGCGGGAACTGGAAGCGCTGGAACCACACCGACAGCTCGTCAGGAGCCCGAGAAGTCAACGCCCGGAAGGCCTCCCATACTTCGGGCAGCCGCTCGGCGGGCCACATCACCCGGCCGCCGTACACTTCCGGCGCGGGGAACAGCTCGAATTCGAGCCCGGTCACCACCGCGAAATCACCGCCGCCGCCGGACAACGCCCAGAACAGGTCCGGATCGCTGTCGGCGGTCACCCGGCCGGGGCGGCCGTCGGCGTCCACGATCTCGAAGGCGCGCACCGCGTTCGACGCCCACCCGAACTTGCGGGCGAACCAGCCCGCGCCGCCGCCCAGCGTGTACCCGGTCACCCCGACCACCGGATTGCTGCCCGCCAGCCCGGTGAGCCCGTGCTCGGCGGCCGCCGCCTGCACCCGGCCCCACCGCACGCCGGCACCGACCCGCGCCACCCGGGCGACCGGATCGATCTCCAGGCGATCCAGCGCGCCGGTGCGCAGCAGGATCGCGGTCTCGACCCCGCCCGCCGCACCGTGCCCGGTCGGCTGGGTCACCACCGGACGGCCCGCGGCGCGCGCGTAGTCCACCACCGCGGCCACATCCCCGGCGTCGGCGGCCTCGGCGACCACGGCCACCGGCTGCGTCACCGCCAGGCTCCACGGCCGCGCGATCCGGTCGAAGTCAGCGTCACCGGCCTCCAGCACCCGGCCGCGGACGGTATTGCGCAGTTCGTCGAATCCCATCGTCTTCCCCTCGTCTCCGATCGCGAACGCGATTCCGCAGGGTTGACGAGATCCGGCGGCGAAGTGTGACACCGCCGCGGAAAACGCTCGGGGAATTCAGGCTCCGGCCGCGGCCAAGCGCGCGGTGGCCCGGTAGTAGAGGTACATGCCCGCGGGCAGCAGCCCGCAGATCAGCAGCAGCATGGTGGGCCAGTCGCCCATGAGCAGCGCGTAGCCGCTCGGGCTGAAACCCGCGCAGATCAGGAAGCCCAACGCCCACACCAGGATCGGCAGCGCCATCACGCCGATCCGATCGGTCGCCACGCCCATGCCCATCACCAGCAGCACATTCACCACCGCCGCCACCAGCGCGGCGACCGGCACCGCGATCGCGCCCGAGGTCATGCTCGAGGCCAGCGAGCCCGCGGCCAGCACGGGGGCGGGCTCGGGAATGGTGGCCTTGCCGGCGTAGAGCGGCAGGAACAGCACCTCGAGGCCGAGCGTGATCACGGCGTCGACCAGCAGCAGCCCGGCGATCACCGCGTTCAGCACGGCGCGGCCCGGCCGCCCGGCCGCCACCCCACCCGAGCGGGCTTCGACGGCGGTCGTCACGGCACCGGCGGGAAACCGAGCAGCGTCAGCAGGTGACTCTGCATGTCCACGAAGCCGTACAGCACCGACAGGTACAGCTCGTGCTGCCACTCGAAGTAGGGGCGCTGGCTCTCGACGAACGCCGCGATGGCGTTCTGGAGGTCCCAGTTGTACATAGCCTCAGTCTCTCATTCCAGCCCGCCGAAGAGATCATGTTCCCGACCGTCGGGGCCGAGTGGGCCGCGCTCACCCCGCACCAGAATGTAATGCTCCTCCGGCAGCACCGGCTGGGCGACATCGTTCGACAGCGCGAACTCCCGGCCCGAGGGGGCCACCGTCACCTGGGTGGCGTGCGCCCGCAGCGCCGCCCGCTTGGCCGTCAACGCGTCGGACACATCCACCGTGGTGGTGACCGATTCCGCCGGGACACACGCCAATTCGCCCTCGTGCGGCAGCCGCCAGCCGCGCGGCAGCGCACCCGGCAGCTGATCCACGGTGCGCCGCTTCAACGCCTCGGTGTGCATGGCCAGCACCGCGCCGTCGGTGACCGTCCAATACACCTTCGGGACCGTCCAGCCCCAGTCCGAGGCGGCGTCGACGGCCGCCATGGTGATCTCGTGCGCGCGAACGTGATCGGGATGGCCGTACCCGCCGCGCGGGTCGTAGCCGATCACCACCCGCGGGCGCAGCTCCAGCAGCACCCGCACCAGCTCGTCGGTGGCCGCGGCCCCGGAGTTCACGAAGGCCCGCGGATTACGCGCCGACGCCGACCCGGCCATGCCGGAGTCCCGCCAGCGGCCCGCGCCGCCCAGGAAATACGGCGCGCCCGCGTCCAACGCGTCCAGGGCCCTGGTCAATTCGGCGATCCGATAGCCGCCCAGCTGATCGGCCGACCCGGCCACCAGCTGCGCGTACTCGTCGCCGATGACCTCGCCCTCCTCGCCGAGCGTGCAGGTCACCACGGTGACCGGGACGCCGCGGCGGCGGTAGTGGGCGATGGTGCCGCCGGTCGTGATGGATTCGTCGTCGGGGTGCGCATGCACCAGCAGCAGCCCGTGACGCGCGGAATCGATGGTCACGGCAGCCTCCGCCAGTTGGCGGCATCCGCGAAGATGCCGGTCTGGATGGCGCCGCTCAGCGAAGCCCCGTCCACGCGCGGGCCCGCCGCGGCCACCTGGGTGTCCTGCACGATCGGCAGCACGGTCGACAGCTCCCACAGCCGGGGTTCGGTCTCGGCGATCACCTTGCCGGGATCGATGCCGCGCAGGGCGGCGTCGATGCCGGGCTGCAGGCCCGGATCGCAGACCCCGGACAGATTCGACGGCGACTTCTTCGCACCGTCCGCCACCGTGGTGTCGCCGTTGTCGCCCGGCAGCGCCACCGGCGCGCACCCGTACCGGGAGGCCAGCACGGTCGCCGGATCCTGACCGGTGCGCTCCCAGCCGACCACCGCGTCGATCCCGGCGTCGGTCAGCTCCTTGCCGTACAGCGTCGCCGCGGTGACGCTGCGCACGATGACATCGATTCCGGCGCTGCGCAATTGGTCGGCCGCGGTATTGGCCACCGCCAGCGATGTGGTGTCACCGTCCACCGCGCCGATCCGCACCGTCAGCGACTTGCCGTTCTTGGCCAGCGACCGCGGCTGCGGCGCGGGCGAGGTCGCCGACGGCACCGCGGGAGTCTCCGCGGCCCGGGCGAATCCGGCCTCGGCGAGCAACGCGAACGCCTCCTCCACCGGCAGCCGCGGCGGCTGCGTGGCCGCGTACCCGGGATCCGACGGCGAGAGCACCTGCGCCCGAACCGGTTCCACCCAGCTGCCGGTCTGCGCGCCGACCGTCGCCAGCAACACCGGATCCAGCAGCGCCAGCACCGCGCGCCGCACCCGCACATCGGCGAGATCCCCGCCGCGCCCATTGAGCACCAGCGACATCTCCCGCGACTGCGCCATCACGGCCGTGCGCACCGAGGGAATCGCCGCCAGCTGCGCCTGCAACGCCACCCCGCCGTGCACCAGCGCCATCTGCGCGTCCCCGACCCGCAGCGACTCGGCCACCTGCGCGGGAGTTCCGCCGCGCCGCAACAGGATCTGATCCGGCACCGCGGGCTGACCCCAGTACCGGTCATTGCGTTCCAGCAGGATCTCCTCGCGACCGCGATCGGCCTGCTTGATCCGGAACTGACCGCCCGAGATCCGGATGGTGTCGACCAGGCCCTGTTCGAAACCGCTGTCCTTCACCAGATGCTGGGGCAGCAGATCCGTGAACAGCTGCCGCCACGCCGGATACGGCTGCGTCAGCGTGACATTCACGGTCTTGCCGCCCGCCGCGGAACTGACATCGGAGATCAGCCGATACCCCGCCGGATCCACCGTGCCCGGCTGCGTGATCATCTGCTGCCACAGGTATTTGAAGTCCTCGGCCGCGATCGGCGCGCCATCGGACCAGGACGCCTCGTTCTTGATCTGGTAGCTGATCGTGAACGGCTCCTGCGCGGTCACCTCCGCCGACACCATGAGCGCCGGATTCAGAATCCAGTCCGTCGCCCCCGGCACCCCGGGCGTCGGCGCGGCCTTGAACGGACTCGGCAACACCATCGACGCCACCGCCGCCGTCGCGGGCGACTGCTGCGACCGCAGATGCGGATTGAACCCGATCCCGATGTCGTCCACCGCGACCACGACCGAATTCTTGCCGGGCTTGGCGGGCTGCGTCTTGGGCGAGTCCGTGGACTCGATGGGCGGCGGCGGATTCGCGGTGCAGCCGGTCGCGACCGCCAGCAGGGTCGCCACCAGAACCAACATCGCGCGCACCGATGCGCGCATCCGGGCCCCCGTTCTCACGTTCGGCACTCTACTGGATCCACCTTTCACGGCCCCGCCACCAATACGCGACATGGTGCCCGCCAAATGAATGACGGACACCATGTCGCAGAGTACGGCTCGGCACGTGACCCTTCTCACGCCTCCGGCCCTGACCATTCTCGGATCAGCTCCGAGGTTCGCGGCCCGCCCCGGCCTGGACTGACGGAGCGACGGAGCGAAGCGGAGGAGCGGAGGAGGGAAGGCCGGGGTTATAAGGGCCGCGAACAGCCGGAGCGAAGCGGAGGCTAATTAGACACAGCGCGGTCGCGCGCCTTGCGGCGGGAGATCTCGCGCTGGCGGTCGGTGGCGCTCAGGGTGACCTTGCGCACGCGCACGATCTCCGGGGTCACCTCGACGCACTCGTCGTCGGTGCAGAACTCCATGGCGCCCTCGAGATCCAGCTGCAGCGGCTTGGCCAGGGTCTCGAGCACGTCACCGGTGGCGGACCGCATGTTGGTCAGCTTCTTCTCGCGGGTGACGTTGATGTCGAGGTCCTCGGCACGCGGGTTGATGCCGACCACGTGACCCTCGTAGGTGTCCGCACCCGGCTCCACGAAGAACTGACCGCGGTCGGCCAGCTGGATCATGGCGAACGGGGTGACCGAACCGGAGCGGTCGGAGACCAGCGAACCGGTGTGGCGGGCGCGGATCTCGCCGGCCCACGGCGCGTAACCGTCGAACACGGCGTTGGCGATGCCGGTGCCGCGGGTCTCGGTGAGGAAGTCGGTGCGGAAACCGATCAGGCCGCGCGACGGCACGATGAACTCCATGCGCACCCACCCGGCGGAGTGGTTGCTCATCTGGACCATCTTGCCCTTGCGGGCGGCCAGCAGCTGCGTGACCGCGCCCAGGTACTCGTCGGGGCAGTCGATGGTCAGCTCTTCGAACGGCTCGTGGGTCTTGCCGTCGACGACCTTGGTGACCACCTGCGGCTTGCCGACGGTGAGCTCGAAGCCCTCGCGGCGCATCTGCTCGACCAGGATGGCGAGCGCGAGCTCACCACGGCCCTGGACCTCCCAGGCGTCGGGGCGGCCGATGTCGAGCACGCGCAGCGACACGTTGCCGACCAGCTCCTGGTCCAGGCGCGACTTCACCATGCGGGCGGTCAGCTTGTGCCCCTGCACGCGGCCGACCAGCGGCGAGGTGTTGGTGCCGATGGTGACCGAGATGGCCGGCTCGTCGACGGTGATGCGCGGCAGCGCGACCGGGTTCTCCAGGTCGGCGAGGGTGTCGCCGATCATGATGTCCGGGATGCCGGCGATGGCGACGATGTCACCGGCCACGGCCTCCTCGCCGGGCTGACGCTCGACGCCGACGGTCTTGAGCAGCTCGGTGATCTTGACCTGCTTGACGCCGTCACCGTGCATCCACGAAACGCTCTGGCCCTTCTTCAGGGTGCCGTTGTGGATGCGCACCAGGCCGATACGGCCCAGGAACGGGGAGGCGTCGAGGTTGGTGACGTGCGCCTGCAGGGTGGCGTTCGCGTCGCCCTTGGGAGCCGGGACGTACTTCATGAGGACCTCGAACAGCTCGTCGAGGTTCTCGGCGTCGGGCACCTGGCCGTTCTCGGGGCGGCTGGTGGAGGCGACGCCCGCGCGGCCGGAGGCGTAGAGCACCGGCAGGTCGAGGGCCAGCTCGGCGGCTTCGGAGGCCTCGTCGTCGAGGTCGGAGGCCAGGTCCAGCAGCAGGTCGTGGGATTCCTCGACGACCTCTTCGATGCGGGCGTCCGGGCGGTCGGTCTTGTTGACCACCAGGATCACCGGCAGCGAGGCCGCGAGGGCCTTGCGCAGCACGAAGCGGGTCTGCGGCAGCGGACCCTCGGACGCGTCGACGAGCAGCACGACGCCGTCCACCATGGACAGACCGCGCTCGACCTCACCACCGAAGTCGGCGTGGCCGGGGGTGTCGATGACATTGATGACGGTGACCGAACCATCGGCGTTGTGCCGGTGAACAGCGGTGTTCTTGGCGAGAATGGTGATGCCCTTCTCGCGCTCGAGGTCACCGGAGTCCATCACTCGGTCGACGAGCTCGGCTCGTTCGGCGAACGCGCCGGATTGCCGGAGCATGGCGTCGACCAGTGTTGTCTTGCCGTGGTCGACGTGCGCCACGATGGCGACGTTGCGGAACTCGACAGACGACACGTTTGATTCCTCCTGGTGGAAAGTCTGTTGCCGACCCGGATGGGTCTCATGCGTGGGGCTGCCTACGACGAGACATGGCGAACTCCACCGGGCATGCGGCGAGCTATACATTACCGGGCGACCTGGGTCACCTGTTCAACGGCCGGAGGTTAGGTTAAGCTAACCAACATGGGCAAGGTCAAGGCGAAGGACGTCTCGCGTCTCAAGCCGAAGAAGAAGTGCTGCCGCAAGAAGACGCGGTGCCTCAAGTGCCCTGTGGTCATCATGCGGATGCAGAAGGCGGAAGCCTCGGGCTGCTGCGGCAAGGAACTCAAGAAGTGCCTCAAAGCCGCCCGCGCGGCCTGAAACCGGAGTAGACCGGGACTATGAGTCCCGCGTTGCTTTCCGACGACGATATCGCCGCGGCCCTCACCGACCTGCCCGACTGGTCCCGCGACGGCGACAGCATCACGCGCACGATCGAGGCCGACACCTTCCTGGACGGCATCGATCTGGTCCGCCGGGTGGCGGCCGCGGCCGAGGCCGCCGACCACCATCCCGACATCGATATCCGCTGGCGGCGAGTCACTTTCACGCTCTCGACCCACTCCGCCGGCGGCCTCACCCCACTGGATATGGCTCTCGCGCACGAGATCGATCGACTCCGGCGCGGGGCGCCGGGCTGAGCAGTTTCGCCACCAGGATCCACACGTAGAGCGCCAGCGCGCCGCCCACGAAGACGGTGCCCGACCAGGCCAGGTACCACGGGCGCGAGATATCCCACATCGACTTCTGGAGTGTCCCGAGCAGGAACGGCACTCCGGTCAGCGTCGTGAGCACCCAGAACGCCGCCAGCAGACGCGCGCCCAGGGCCGCGCGCAGCGGGCCGTGGACCAGCCACAGGATCAGCGGCACCAGCCAGATCCAATGGTGCGACCAGGAGATCGGCGAGGCCATCAGACCGAACAGCTGCACCACCAGCAACGCGCCCAGACGGTCGTCGGAACGCAATGCGCGCCAGGCGAAGAACGCCAGCACGGCCGTCACCAGCACCGACGACTTCCACAGCAGCCCGGATCCGATGTCGTGCCCGGCCAGTCGGCTCAGCGCGCCGCGCAGCGACTGGTTGATCACCGAACCGACGGGCAGGGGCCGGCGCGGATCGCCCGGCAGTTCACCGAAGAACTGACGGGTCTCGCGCGGGGCGAACACGAAGGTCACGCCGATGGTGAGCACGAAGGCCAGCGCGGACGCGCCCGCCGACAGCCACTTCCGCCGCGCCGCGAAGTACAGCCCGGTCACCGCCGGGGTCAGCTTGACGCCCGCCGCCAGCCCGACCAGCAGGCCCGACACCCACCACCGGCGGCTGCGCACCGCGAGCATGACCAGCAGCACCAGGAAGATGTTGACCTGGCCGAAGTCGAGGGTGGACCGCACCGGTTCCAGCCAGACGGCCACCGCCGTCCACGCCACCGCGGTGGTGCGCCAGGACGATTCGGCCATGGCCGCGGATCCCACCATGAGCTCCAGCGAGATCCACACCACCCCGAACAGCGCCGCGAAGGTGGCCAGCAGCCAGCCGATGGCGACCAGGTCGAAGGGCAGCAGATGCAGCGGATACAGCACCAGCGCCGCGAACGGCGGGTAGATGAACGGCAGCGGAAAGTCCGGTGACCGACTGGAATCGGTCCACTCGTAGAGGTTCCCGCCGAACAGATTCGCGGCGCCGTCGATGTAGACATGCAGGTCGACCAGGATCAGCCGGCTGGGCCCGAGCAGCACCCACAGCACCCGGGCCAGGATCGAGAGGCCCAGTGCGGCGGCGGCCAGGCGGGAACGTCGATTCATGCTCACGCCACCGGGATCGGCTCTTGCTCACGCACCGGCTCGGCCTTGCGTGCGAGCGCGGGACTGAGCCGTTTCGCCACGATGATCCAGACGAAGAGCACCAGCGCGGCGAAGGTGTTGCTGCCGCCGGCCCAGGCCAGGTACCAGGGGCGGGAGATCACCATGGCGTCGAGCTGGATGATGCCCAGCGCCCACGGAATGCCGAGGATCGTGTTGAACAGCCAGAAGGCGAGCTGAAGTTTGGTGAACAGCGCCTCGCGCAGCGGACCGTAGCGCAGCCACAGGATCATCGGGATCAGGATGATCCAGTGGTGTGACCAGGAGATCGGTGCGGCCAGCAGGCCGAACAGCTGCACGATGATCAGCGCGCCCAGCTTGTCGTCGGAACGCAGTGCGCGCCAGGCGAAGAACGCGAGCACGGCCGTCGCCAGCACCAGCGACTTCCAGACCAGCCCGTCGCCGATATCGTGGCCGACGATGCGGCTGATCGTGCCGCGCAGGGACTGGTTGATCACCGAACCGACCGGACCGATGCGGTGCGGGTCCCCCATCAGTTCGAAGAAGTACTTGTTGGTCTCGTTCGGCGCGAGCAGGTAGGTCAGCCCGATGGTCCCGAAGAAGGCCACCACCGTCGCCACGATCGCGAGCCACTGCCCGCGGGCCGCGAAGTACAGCCCGGTCACCGCCGGAGTCAGCTTGATACCCGCGCCGATGCCGACCAGCAGACCCGACAGCCACCATCGGCTGCTGCGCGCGGCCAGCATCACCAGCAGCGCCAGGAACACATTGATCTGGCCGTAGTCGAGGGTGGACCGCACCGGTTCCAGCCACAGGCCACCGGCGGTCCACGCGAGCGCGGCCGAACGCCAGGTCGGGTCCTGCATGGCCGCGGCGCCGACGATCATCTCGAGCGCGATCCACACGATGCCGTACAGCGCCGCCGTGATGGCCAGCATCCAGCCGATCGCCACCACGTCGAACGGCAGGAAATGCAGCGGGTACAACACCAGCGCCGCGAACGGCGGATAGGTGAACGGCAGCGGGAATTTCGGCGATCTGCTGGCGTCGGCCCAGTCGTAGAGGTCGCCTTGGAACAGATGCGCGGCGCCTTCGACGTAGACGTGCAGGTCCACGAGAATCAGATTGCTGGGCCAGAACAAAGCCCACCATGCTCGGGCCAGCAGCGAGATGACGAGGGCGATGGCGGCCAGCAGGAAACGACGATTCACGAACGGGGCTTTCAGGTCGGATGCGGTCGCCGACCGGAGTTCACGGCTGGCGATCTCGCCTTGCGGCGCGCGGATAAGCGTAGCCGGAGTAACGAATATCTCGCGCACCCAAGAAACGTGGGCACAGCGATCCGACTATCGCATATTTCACACTGCGACTTTCACATCCGCGTCGGCCGCGCGCGGGCTCGCGATCCGGCCCGCCCAGATGATCCAGGCGAACAGCGCCAGCACACCGATCGCGTCCACCGCGCCCAGCCAGGACAGGATGCCCGGCCGCGAGATGGTCCAGATCGAATCCTGGAAGAACCCCAGCACCCACGGCACGCCGACCAACGTCACCACGAGCCAGTACCCCGCGAGCACCCGCGCCCCGGGGGCGTCGCGCAGCGGACCGTAGATCAGCCACAGGATCACCGGCACCAGCCAGATCCAGTGATGCGACCAGGAGATCGGCGACACCATCAGCCCGAACAGCTGCACGATGATCAGCGTGCCGAGCCGGTCGTCGGAACGCAGTGCGCGCCAGGCGAAGAACCCGAGCACCGCGGTCACCAGGACCGCGGCGATCCACACCGGGCCCGACACCACGTCGTGGCCGAGCAGCCGGCTGAGCGCGCCGCGCAGCGACTGATTGGTCGACGAACCGACCGGGCCGATCCGTTTGGCGTCGCCGAGCAGCTCCCGGAAGTACTTGTTGGTCTCCCCCGGCGTCAGCAGGTAGGTCAGCCCGATGGTGCCGAAGAAGACCACCGCCGACCACAGCGCGGTGAACCAGCGCTTGCGGGCCGCGAAGTACAGCCCGGTGACCGCCGGGGTCAGCTTGATGCCCGCCGCCACGCCGACCAGCGTGCCCGACACCCACCACCGCGCGCTGCGCACCGCGACCATGGCCAGCAGCACCAGGAACACATTGACCTGGCCGTAGTCGAAGGTGGTGCGGACCGGCTCCAGCCACATCGCCACCGCGGTCCACGCGACAGCGGCTGTGCGCCAACGCTGTTCGCGCATGGCCTCCGGACCGAGGATCAGCTCCAGGGCGAACCACACCACGCCGAACAGCGCCGCCACCGTGGCCAGCAGCCACCCAATCGCGACCACGCCGAAGGGCAGGAAGTGCAAGGGGTAGAACACCAGCGCCGCGAACGGCGGATAGGTGAACGGCAGCGGAAAGTCCGGCGTCTTACTGGCATCGGTGTACTCGTAGAGGTGCCCGCCGCCGAGATTCGCCGAGCCGTCGACGTAGACGTGCAGGTCCACGAAGTTCATGCCATTGGGCAGCAGCAGCACCCACAGCAGACGGGCCAGCACCGAAATACCCAGTGCCGCGGCGGCCATGTGACAGTGTCTGTTCACAGGATTCGTCGTTTCACGCGGCACGTCTTTCAGCTCAGGCGGTCTGCGGCCGCGGCCAGCCTAGTCGTAACCCGAATTGCGCCGCGCATCGGACGCGCTGCGTAACATTTGCATCACTGGCCCCATTGGTAACACGCATTCTGGTCGCTCGTTCGATAGCGTCAGCTGATCAAGTTCGCCAAGATCACACGCTGGCTGTACAACACGGCAGCCCGGTCCCTAGAGTGGCGCGGAGCGATGGGGCTCCATCGCCGCTAGTTGTACCCGAGGTAAGGACGGCTACACCAGTGCTTCGCACCCGAGGAACGCGGTTCACAGTCTCCGCGCTGGCCCTGGCGGCCTGCGCCACCGTCGCCGTGCCGACTGCGGCAGACGCGAAGCCCGCGCCCGCGCCCCTGAGCGCGGTGTCGATTCCGATGATCCCCGAAGGGGTTCCGGTCGACGCCCTGGCCTCGCTGATTCCCGCCATCGTGGGCGCGGCCACCGGCCCCGCCGATATCGCCGACGCGGGCCCCAAGAACGCCATCCTCGCCCAGGCCAAGCAGCTGCTGGAGACCAGCAACCTGCCGCCGCAGGTGAAGACCACGCTGCTCGCGGTCATCACCTTCCTGGACGGCAGTGGCGGCGGCGGCCCGGACATCCCGAAGGACGGCCCGGTCATCTCGCAGTTCCTGTGGCCGACCATCGGCAAGGGCTGCATCGCCTCCTCCGCCGACTCGGTGGGCACCGCGCTGGCCGTCGCCGGTCCCGCGCAGCTGCCCCCGCCGGGACCCGCGCAGGGCCAGGCCGGTTTCGTGTTCACCGCGCTGGGCACCAAGCGGCCCACCGACCCGCAGCCCGTGCCGATGACCGTGCAGTGGCTGAACCTGGACACCCGCGCCACCGGCACCATGAACCTGACCGACGACGCCAAGATCAACCCGGACGGCCCGGCCACCCTGTCGGCCATCGCCAACACCGGTTCCGGTCGCGTGGTCGCCATCGTCTCGGGTTCGCTGACCACCCAGGCCGACCCGGAGGCGCAGCCGATCACCTGCTCCTTCCTGCCGACCATCGGCTTCTTCACGGTCTAGTCTCGGCGCACGCCGAGAATTCGCCCCCGTCCCGCCCGCGCGAAAGCCCGGGAGCGGCGGGGGCGAAATCGTTTGCAGGAGCGGAATCCTGTGGTAGACCGCTAACTATGGCCGCTGTTTCCAACCCTCTGCGGGGACTGCATTCGCGCCGATCGATCCTCTCGATTCGCTCGGAGGGATCGATCCTGTCGATCGGCTCGGCCTATTCGATCCTGTCCATCGGCAGCGTGGGCTCGGTGCTGTCGATCGGGTCGGTGGGCTCGTTCGGCTCTCTCATCTCCTCGGCGTCCTTCGGCAGCCTGGGATCCGCCTTCTCCGGCCTGTCCCGTTTCTCGCTGTTCTCCTGGAACGGCAATGGGCAGGCCTTCGCCAACGGCTCCGACGAGGAACACAACGATCCCCACCTGATGCTCCGGGTCGTGCCCGAAGAGCCCGATCTGGTGCAGGACCCGACCTGCCACTGCCAGACCTAGCCGACCGCTCCCCGTAGACAGCCGTGTCCCGCTGCCACCGGCAGCGGGACACGAGAGCGCGGAGAGCCCGGTATCACCACCACTGGCCGTATTGCGGGGCCAGGACCGAGTTGACGTCCACCGAGATGCCGCCCACCTCGCGCTTGTCGATCTCGAACTGGTGCAGGGTGGCGGCGGGATGCACGAAACCCTTCGGCGTGCCCCAATTGTGCTGCCAGAAGAACGAACCCAGCCCGGCGTCGCGAATATTGTCGATGGTCGGCGAGTTGGCGTACACGCCGGTGCGGCCGCGCCCGATGACGGTTTCCCAGCCGCGCAGGTAGGGCTCGATCATCGACTCGAAGTCCGCGTCGCTGGGGTTGTCGTCGATGGAGGCGTAGATGGGCGCGCTGTCCGGGCCGCCCGCGGCCTTGTGCAGCACCAATCCCCGTGCGGCGTGCTTCAGTCCGGCCGGGTAGCCGCCGCGCCAGTCGGCGGTCGGGCCCTTGCCGAACTGGTAGCAGGACACCACCGACAGGCCCGCGGCGCGCAGGGCGTCGACCTCGCGGGCGAGCAGCGGTTTGCCTTCCATCCACTCCGCGCCGGGCCGCCGGTCGGAGACGTAGCGGATGACGCCGAGATGACCGTCGTCGCTGATGGATTGGGCCGTGGGGACGCCACCCGCGTAGTCGAGCAGGGTGCCGAGGGATTCCTTGGCGGCGGCGGTGCCGGCCGGGAGGGTCATGCCGGCGGTGATCCCGGCGGCCAGGGCCGTTGCTCCGGAGAGGAAATTCCGGCGATTGACAGGGGCAGAACTCATCACGACTCCTTCGCGCACTGGTCGAACATTCCGATCGAGTGCTGGAGGAGTCTGGCTCTGGACCTAGGCGGCCCACCTGCGGCGTACCCGGCGCACCTTCCCCGATGACAACAAGATCATCAATGCGCCGGGAGCCCCTGAACGTGCCCTCATTTCACCATATTCACATTGGAATCGCCAGACTCATCGAGCACATCGGCACCATATGTCACATCGATGGAAAACCGGGCAACGACCGGCCGACAGCGAACAAATAGCTATGAATTTTCGTGGCCGCCGAGGCCGTCAGACGCGGGTCTTGTCCAGCTGGGCGCCCACATCGATGGTCCGGCGCGACACATCGGCGACCTCGGTCCGCACGACCGTCGCCACCTGCGCGGCGATCTGCTTGCGCATACCCGCGAGCTTGCCCAGGGCCGCGGCCCGCCAGCCCTCGGCAGTCATCTCCAGATCGATGTCGCGGGCCCGGGGCGGTGCGGCGTCGATGACGATCAGCAACGGTTCGGCGGCACGCGCGGTGAGGGCCACGGGCACCTGCACCTCGGCGCGGTAGCGGTTGGTCTTCAGCACGTCCACGCTGATGTCCAGGCTCACCGGAATGGTGAGGTCGAAGCGCACCAAGGCCGGATCGTGGACCTCGGCGGCGGCTTCGGCGGCCAGCGCGGCCGCGGCGGATTCGGCCGCGGCCCTGGGCAATTCCGCGATCCGCGGCTGCGGCGGGGCCACCGGGGTGACCGGCGCGGCGGCCGCCACCCTGGGCAGTCGCACGCTGCCCTGCACCCAGACCTCGGCCTTGTTGCCGGGGCCGGTGCGCAGCGGTCCGACCTCGATGGGTTTGCCCGCCATCGACTCCACCACCTGCCGGACCCGGTCCGCGGTGACGATCAGGTCGAAGAACCGGTGGCCGAACTCGTCGTAGCCGATCCATTCGTGGGTGGGGCGGCCCTTGTAGGGCGAGCGGGTGCCGTCCAGGATGGCCTGCACGTCGAAGGTGCGGCCGCGCTGTGAGTCCGGGTCGGCCAGGATCGCGTTGATCCGGTTGGCGACCTCGCGTTGCACCAGCTGCGCGATCGGGTTGAGCAGTACTTCCCAGGCGGTGCCGATGGCCTGCGCGCGCATGACGAAGCTCACGTCGCGGCTGGTGACCGGGGGGATGTCGATGACGATGAGCAGCGGGTCGGCGGTGCGCGCGTGCATGGTGAGGTCGATCTCGACGACCGCTTCCAGCCGCAGCCGCTGCCCGCCGAGGGTGACGTCGACCCGCAGGGTGACCGGGAGCATGACGTCGAAATGCACATGGGGGGCGCGCCGGATGATGGTGGGCTTGCCGATGCTGCCCTTGGCCACGAAGCGGGCCAGTCCGGCAGGCCCGATTCCGAAGGGCCCGATGGTGATTCCCCGCCCGGCCACACTGGAGACCGCGGATTCGATCCGGGATTCCGTCACCGCCGCCGCCACGAAACGTTCGCCGAATTCGGCGTAATCGATCCAGGTGGGTTCGTCGGGCAACGTCATCCAGCTCTTTCGTCGGGCGGGGACCCCTGTCCTGCCGATGAGGGGGCAGCAGGACAGGGATCAATCGGCGACGCTGCCGGGCGCCGCCGAAACCCATCGTAGGCGGAAGACGTGCTCAGTTGTACACCCCGCCCCGCGTGTTTCCAGAATGTGGAATCAGCGTGTTCCCAATCGCCCGAAACCGACCAGCCCCGTTGTGCCGGATGGGCGGAATTGATGGATGGCGACACCGCCGGATTCTCCGGCTTCATTGCCACCCACCGTGGTGATGGTATCCGAATCCACCGCGATCACAATATTCGTGTGCTGATGGAACGGACTGGAATCGGAGTACAGGACAACATCTCCGACACGGGGTGGATAACCGCCGTTCGCCTCCTCGAAACGGTGCTGACCCCGGTAGTACTCCTCCAACGTGTATACGCCCGGTATGCGCCAGGATCCGGAATTCGGATTGTGCAAGGGTTGCCCGGCGGCGCGCATCACCCAGCTCACGAAGTCGGCGCACCACGGTTCGGCAATACCCTCGGAGTATTTGTCGCGTCCGCTCTGTTCCTCGAATTGTTGCCGCAGCACATCCACCACGCGGTTCTGCGCGTCGGTCAAGCCGGTGGAATCGATCGCGGGAAAATCGTGCACCAGGCCACCGGCCAGGTCGCGCGGTCCGGTGAACGGATTCGCCCCGGGGTGGCCGTGCTGCCACCAGCGCACTCCGGCCACTCCCCCGGCCGCGAGGCCGCCGACCACCGCCAGTACCAACACGGCTACCAGCGCGCGGCGGCCGAGCGCCGACCCGCCCGCCCGCTTCGCGGCCGCACGCTCACGGCGTCCGCGCGGCGCGCCTTCGGTCTCGATCGTCATATCGTCCTCCCCTGCGGCCGATGATCGGCCTCGAGGGTTAGGACGTCTCACACCGTCGGGAAGTTCCCCCAGCCGCCCGCGCGGTCGATTCGGGCGAGGGGTCGATGCGGCCCTGGCCGATGGCGCCGAGCCGCCCGGCCCGCATCAGCCCCAGGCCCGCGGGCGCGAGTTCGGCCAGCTGTGTGCGCAGCCGGGTCTGGAGTTCCGTGCCGGCGGACCGGTGCCCGGCGGCGCGCGCGTGATCGCCGAGGTAGGCGGCGAGTTCGGCGAGCACGAAGTCCATCGGCCCCATGGCCGAGGCTCCCGATTCCAGTCCGCAGACGGTGCCCGCGTACGGCAGCAGCTGCGCGTAGATATCACGCGCCTCGGCCGGTTCGTCGAGGGCGATGGCCAGGCGGGCCTTCACGGCGGTGAAGGTGGACCAGAACTGCGGGGCGAGCGGCGGCGCGGCGGCGAGGGTGCGGCGGGCCTCCTCGGGGCGGCCCGCGTGCACCAGCGCCAGCGCGTAACCGTGCACGAACAGTTCGGGTTTGAGCGCGGTGCGTTCGCGCAGGTCGTTCAGGTATTCCGACATGTCGCCGCGCAGCCAGCCGATGGATACGGCGATGCCGACGTGCAGCGCGTTGGTGTCGCGGGTCGGTTCGGCCGCGCCCTCGAGCGAGTGCGCCACCAGCTCGTCGATGCCCGGGTTGCCCGCGGTGAGCAGGCGCAGCACCTCATCGGTGTTGCCCCGCAACAACTCCAGCACCATGCCGAAGGGCGCGATGGCGTCGAGCAGGTGCCGCAGCTGCCCGTCGGTGGCGTAGGCCCCGGCCTGGGCGGCGTGTTCGGCGGCGGCCACCAGGTCGGCGTCGGCGAGGGTGGCGCGGAACAGCAGATAGTGTGCGAGCGCGCGGAATTCGGTGAGTTCGGCCTCGGTGGAGACACGCAGCAGGTGGGTGGCGTAGCGCCGCAGGTCGTGGGCGCGCAGGAAGCCGCCCGCCGCGAAGGCCGCGAACGCCTGCGCGTTGAGCACCGTGCACAGCAGATCCGGATCGCCGAGCGGCTCGGCCAGCGCCATCGCGGTGGCCGCCAGCACGCACGCGGCGGCCGGGTCCTCGACCGCGCGATCGAAGACCGCGGTGACCTGCAACATGATTCGGGTCCGCACCGGCTGCACCGGATCGGCCGACGCGGCCCGCAACGGGCCCCGCAGCCCGGGATCCGGCGTGTGCCAGTCGTGCACCGACCAGATCAGCGGCGTCGGCCAGCAGGTGACCGCGTGCGCGAGAACCGCTGTCCCGCCGAGTGATTGGGCCAGATCCAGGGCCTGCGCCCGCGCCGCCCGCGCCGCGATGTGCTGTCCGTCGTAGGCCAGCGCCACCACCAGCTCGCACCGCGCTTCCAGCACCGCCAGCCGATCCCGCTGACCCGCGCCCTCCCCGGTGTGCCCCGCCAGATCGTGCAACGCCAGCACCGACCGCCACCGCCGCACCGCATCGGCCCGCATCCGCCGCTCCCCACACCGCCGCGCCGCCGCCCGCACATAGGGCAGCGCCACCGTGGCGGTCTCGCCATCGGCCCCGAGCGCCGCGTGATGGGCGAGCTCATCGATGTCCCGCCCCTGCGGCACGATGATCTCCTCGGCATCGGAATACGCTCCGGCGAAGGGGAACTCGGCCGCGAACCCACCAATCGCCGACGAGCTCAGCGCGGCCATGGCCGATGCGTACGCGGCATCCCTGGCACCGCGCGCACCCCCCACGCCAGACATCCCGCTCGCCACCCCAGTCCTCGCGTCGACCACGCCGGACACTCCAACGCCGGACCCCCCACTTGCCGCGCCGGGTCTCCCGACCGCCGTGCCGGAAGTCCCGCCGGCCACACCGGACATCCCAACAGCCGCACCGGATGTCCCGCTCGCCGCGCCGACCGCCATACCAGGCGCAATACTCGTCGGTCCGGACACTCCACCCACAGTGCCGGACATTCCGATCCCGCCGCCGGGCACTCCACTCACGGCGCCAGGCATTCCAGTCACCGCGCCAGGCACTCCACTCACGCTGCCGGGCAGTTCATTCGACGCCGCGGTACCGCCTCGAGCCGCGACCGCGCCGGCGTCCCTGATTCCGGCCTGGAACAGTCCTGCCAGCCGGAGCGAGGCGGCGGAGCGGGTCGAGGGGTCGCTTCGGGTTTCGCGGGGACCGGGGGCGTTGCGGGTGGCCGCGGCGACCTCGTCCGCGCCGCGCAGGGCCGAGAGTGTGCGGTCTATGCGAGATCCGTTGGCGTATCGCGGCATTCCGAGCAGGGCGGCGACCACTTCGTCGGCGCCGCGCAGTGCGGACAGCGCCCGGCCAGCCGCTATGGGGAAGCCCGCGCCGTCGGTTCGATGGTCAGCGGACAGCTTTCCCGTATCGAAGGTGTCGGGCTGGTCCGATACCTCGACTTCGGGGTCGTGGCGCAGGTATTCGAAAGCGGCCCAGTGCATTCGGGTGCGGCGTAGCGCGGGGAGGTCGTAGTAGACGGTTTCCCGGACGAGCGCGTGGTCGAAGGTGACGCGCCCGGCCCGGTCGGTGCGCAGCAGGCGCGCCGTTTCGCCGGTGGCGACGAGGTCGATGACGGTGTCGTGGGACCGTCGGGTGGAGCCCGCGAGGGTGGCGATATCGCTGTCGCCCCAGACCGACAGGTGGCGCAGCAGATCCACCACGTCCGGCGGCAGCTGGGCGATCCGGCGGCCCAGCAGGTCGCGCACGCTGTCCGGCAGCGCGTCGGTGATGCCCTGGGTGGCAACGAGTTTGGCGAGTTCGCGCACGAACAGCGGGTTGCCGCCGGTGCGGCGGCGCAGCAGTTCGACGGTGCGGTCGTCGAGGGCGGTGAGTCCGGCGGCGGCCGCGGCGCGGCGGGTCCCGGCCATGTCGAGCCCGTCGAGTTCGACACGGTCGGCGGTGAACAGGGCCAGGGCGGCGGCGGTATCGCGGACGCCGGGCCCGGCTTCGGTGCCGCGCAGGGTGGCGACGATGAGGATCGGGCTGTCGCGCAGCCAGTTCACCACCTGCCGCAGCACCTGCAGGGTGGCGGTGTCCGCGCCGTGCACGTCCTCGAGCACGATGGCGACGGGTGTCGCGGCCGACCGTTCCCGGCAGGACCGGACCACGCGCCGTGCCAGCGTGAAAGCGTCGGCGGCGGTGAAGGTTTCGGGGTCGGCGGCGTCGAGTCCGGTGAGCACTTCGGCCCAGGACCAGGCGGGCGGCGCGGAGTCGACCTCGGGGCAGCGGCCGAAGACGGCGGTCCAGCCGCGTTCGCCCAGGTGCGCGGTGATGGCGGTGGCGAGGGTGGTCTTCCCGGCCCCCGCCTCACCGGACAGCCAGACCAGCCGCACGTGCCCGGCGGCCGCGGCTTCGGCGGCGGCCAGCACGGCGTCGCGCTGGGCGGCGTATCCGCTGTCGGGCAGGGCTTCCGGGGCGGGCAGCGGTTCGGGTTCGGCGGGCCGGATCACCACGGCGGGCGGTGCGGTCTCGATATCCACCGAGTGGGTGAGGATGGCGGTTTCCAGGTCCCGCAACGCGGGTCCCGGATCGACCCCGAATTCGAGGGTGAGGAATTCGCGGCTGCGGCGCACGGTGGCGAGCGCGTCCAGCGACTGTCCCAGTCGATACTGGGCGACGGCCAGCAACCGGGCGGTTTCCTCGCGGCCGGGGTACTCCTCGAGGATGGGCCGCAGCGCCAGCACCACCTCGGCGGGCCGGTTCATCTCGAGCGCGGCCTGGGCGCGCAGTTCGGCGGCGGTCATCTTCAGCGCCTGCAGCCGCGCGGTCTCCTGGGTGGCCCAGGTCATGCCGGGGAAGGATTCGAAGGCGCCGCCGTGCCAGCAGGCGAGCGCGGCGTCGAGCACCCGCACCTGTTCGAGGGGTTCGGGCCGTCCGGCGGGATCGCGCATGGCGGCCTCGTGGCCGTGCAGCAGTTGTTCGAAGAGCCAGGAGTCGACCTGGTTGGGTTCCAGGTTGAGCGCGTAGCCGTGGGATTCGGAGACGATGACGCGCGAGTGGGCGCGGCGCGGCCGGTCGGGTTCGAAGACGCGGCGCAGGTTGTGGATGTACACCTGGAGCGCGGCAACGGCTTTGGCGGGCGGGTCGCCGTGCCAGAGGTCGTCGATGAGCCGTTCGGTGGGCACCACCCGGCCACCGGCGGCGACCAGCCGGCCCAGCACCGCGCATTGCATGGGCGCGCCCGGTGGCACGCGCTGGCCATCGATGCTGATGTGCAGCGGGCCCAGCACCCCGATCCGTATCAGCGCCATAGCCGGTGTCCGACCCCCGTACCCACCTCGAATAAAACCAAACAGGATCCTCTCAATATGGCAGAAATTCTGCGGCAGTACCCAGTCTTGTGATCCGGCTTAATTCGATACGAAGTCATTCCGAAGAGCTATCCCGCACACTGCCTAGGGTGTTCGACCCCTCTCCGCCGCCCGACGCCGATCTCGCGGTGCTGCACAGCCTCCCGCATCCGGCCTGCCTGCACGACGGCGGCTACGACGTGGTCGCGTGCAACGACGCCTTCGGAAAGCTCTTCCCGGGTACCGGTCCGGGCGCGAATCTGATGACCGCGATCCTGCTCGAACCCATGGCCCGCTATCGACTGGGCGACTGGGAGGCCGAGGCGCAGGTGATGGTGTCGGCGTTCCGCGCCGCCGCCCCCGAGCTGCGGCCGGACCGGGTGGAGGAGATCGTCAATCTGGCCCGCCGCTCCCCCGACTGGGATCGCCTGTGGGACAGCGGGATCGTTCCGGCCGCGCCCTATGAGCGCACGGTGCTGATGAACGATCCGCTGACCCGCAAGGAGCGGCGGATGTACGTGCAGACCTTCGAATTCCGGGCGCCGCAGCGGCCGTGGTGGCTGCTGACCGTGGTGCCGTTCGACTGACCTTCGCGCCGTTCGGTCAAGCCTCCGCGGCCGGGATCTCGAACCAGCCGTCCTCGGGTTCGGCGTATCCGTGGTACATGAGCGGGATGCGCCGGTCCACGCCGAAATGCCGGTAGACGGCGAGCATGGCGGACCGTACGGCGTAGTTGTGGAAGTCGTCGATGCGGCGCGGGCCGAGCCAGTGCTCGGGCAGCAGCTCGAGCCGGGCCAGCTCGTCGGGATCGTCCGCGTCCAGGCCGATGGGGGGCTCGGGGTCGGCGATGAAGTGATCGTGCAGCACCACGTGCACCCGATGCGGGTCGTGTTGCCCGGCGGCGAAGGCCAGGAATCGGGTTCGGATGCTGGGTGCGCCGTGCGCCTGTAACCACTCCACGAGGTGGGGGTTGGGGCTCGGGATCGGGGCGGGCGACCAGCGGGGTCCGGCGGCGAGCGGGGTCTGCTCGACCAGGTGCAGGACGCCGGCGCCGGGCACGCGGGGTTCGGGGACGAGGAACAGGCTCAGGACCGGGGATCCGGACACGCTGTCGGAGAGGCAGACTTTCGTGCGCATGGGGTCGGGCATGCGCCGCTCCTTCGGGGGAAGGTTTGCTGGCATGGTCATCCGAGGTGGTGCCGGCTCGTCGAGTGACCAGACTCGGACAGATCTCTCCTCGACGCCCGACCGGTGCAACACCCGGAATTATAGTCGCCGACCATCGATCAGACCGACCGGTCTGCCGGTCGATCCGATCGTGTTCGCGGGGAGCTCGGGCCTACGCGCCGACCAGGCGGCTGCGCGTCCCCTGGGCGGGCAAGGCCGCCAGCTGCCCCTCGATGGTGGCCCGGACAGCGGGCCACTCGTCCTCGAGGATCGAATAGAACGCGGTGCTGCGCACCTCGCCGTCCAGCCCCCGCGAATGCGCCCGCCGGACCCCGTCGCTGGTGGCGCCGAGCCGTTCGATCGCCATGCGGGAGCGCAGATTCCGGACATCGGCGCGCATGGCGATGCGCCGCACCCGCCACACCTCGAAGGCGTGCTGCAGTAACAGCAGCTTGGACTCCAGGTTGATGCCCGCGCCGCGCGCCTGCGGAGACAGCCAGGTGTTCCCGATCTCGGCGGCATCGGGCACCGCCAGCAGCGGATCGTCGCTGGGCGCACCGTGGACCAGCGGCCACACCACCGGGCCCTGCCAGTAGTCGAAGCGGGTGAACCGGGTCGAGCCCAGCACCCGGCCACTGGCGACGGCGATGATCGCGAAGGCCACCGAGGTGCCCGCGGCATGCCCGGCCAGTGCCTGCGCGATGTATTCCAGCGCCTCGTCCACACCGTGTGGGACAGGAGTGAACGCATAATCATCACGATTCCCCGCCGCGGCCTCCGTGAGACCCGACGCATGCTGCGGCGCAAGGGGTTCCAGCCGTACCAGACGGCCGGTCAGAGTAACGGGTACGGGCACGTTCCCTCGATCTTTCGGAGACGGTCGGGGGTCGCGTCAGGCATTGGCCGCCCCGGCCACCCACTCCGGAATCGACGAACCAGCCCTGGCGCGCCAGTAGCAGCATCGGATAGTGGGATGAACGATAGCGGAACACCAGCGCACCGCGCCGCAGGCGGCATGTAAATTTCGAGCGCTTTTCCGCGCGTCGCGCCGGTCTTTTCACAGGTGTCATTCAGCCGATTCCGAGCCGACCGTCCGCTACCATCCGGCGACCCGGCCGTGGACCCACGAAACCCCGAATACCTATGCGCTGGAAGGTATTACTACGTCAGCGTTTCTCCCCAGAACCCGCCGTGCACCGCCCGCGCTTCCGCGAGCTCGACCGGCCCCACCACCGCGATCCCCCGTTGCCCCGCCGCGAATACCGCCCGGCACGGCAGCGCCATCGTCGGGTTCTGCCGATTCGCCCCGGTCAGCCCCAGCAGCTGGTCCTCGCCGAGCGCATAAACCACCCGCCCGATATTCGCCCAATAGATCGCCCCGGCACACATCACACAGGGCTCACAACTGGTGTAAACCGTACAGCCACGCAGAAACTCGGCATCATAAGCGGCACTGGCGGCCCGCACCAGATTCGTCTCCGCGTGCCCGGTCGCGTCCCGTCCGGTCCGGACGGTGTTCTCCGCCTCCAGCAACACCACCCCGTCGGGCCCCGTGAGCAATGCCCCGAATGGGTGATTCCCGCGTTCCCGGGCCCGCCCCGCAATGGCGATGGCCGCCCTGAGTAAGCGGGTATCCAGATCGGTCGGGACGCCGTCCCGCGAACCGGGGTTCATGTCACCATCATCGCCCACCGGGGGCGGCCGGGTTCCGGCGCACGCTCGAGCCACACCCCGAGGGCACAGTGCTGCAACATCCGTGGCAAATCAGCGAACTGTCAGCTAGCTTTCGAAGGGTGCGTTCGCTGTGGGCACTCGACACAAGGAGGCATCCCATGAGATCCAAGCGCGCGGCATTGGGGCTGGCTACGGCCATTCTCGCGATTGCGTTCGGCTCCGGCATGGCCGCCGCCGATCCAGACGATCCGGGCACCTCGGGCACCGGCCCCGATTCGGAGCTGTGCCCCTACCCCGATGTGAACAATCCGTACTGCACGTACTTCCCCGACGATCACAACAACGAGGGCGATATGGGCAACGGTCATGATGAAGGAGGCGTCGGCGGCCACCGCTGAAGCTGGCCGACACGACGTGAGCCCCCGCCCGATGCCCGGGCAGGGGCTCGCGTCGTCCGGGCAAAGTTGGGATCGGTAGGCGGCGGGCGCGGCATCTACTTACCGCATGACATTTTCTCAGCCTCCCGCCAACCAGCCGCAGTCCACCGGTGTGGACAAGAAGACCAGCGCGATCCTGTCCTACGCGCTGGGCTGGCTCACCGGAATCATCTTCCTGTTCCTGGGCAAGAACGACCCCGACGTGAAATTCCATGCCTCCCAGTCGATCGTCTTCTTCGGAGCGGTCTCCGTGCTCAATATGGCGCTGAGCATCATCGGCTCACTCCTGGGAGCCCTGGGCATCATCTTCAGCCTCGCCGGGCTGGCGGTCGGCCTGCTCGCACTCGTCGTGTGGATCATGGCCATGCTCCAGGCGAACAACACCGGCGGTGTCCGCGCGCCGCTCCCCATCGTCGGAAAGTTCACCGCCCCGTATGCCGATCAGCTGGCCAACTCGGTCAAGTAGTCGCGCTTTCGAAGTCCATCTGTTCCGAATATCAACGGCCCGAGGCTATCTCGGGCCGTTGCCTGTTTTCGGCATGCCTTCGCTACCAGCGACCGGCCCGTCGACGAGTTCACCCGGGGCCGGCCACGCGCGTTCAGCTCTCGCCGTCGAGGGTCAGCACGACGAGGGGAATCGGCCGGTCGATCTTGGACTGGAAATCCGCCAGCAGCGGGTTGTTGGCCAGCACCCAGGCCGCGAACTCGTCGTACTCCCCGGCTTCGAGCACCGCGCCGGTCGCCCGGTAGGTCTTGTCCCGGAGTTCGATGGTGACCTGCGGATTCGCCTTGATGTTGTGCCACCAGGCCGGGTACTTGTCCTCGATGAACGAGCTCACGTACATGGTGTCGCCCCGGTACAGGGGTCCCAGCGGAGTCGTGTGCCGTTTGCCGCTCCTGGCTCCGGTGGTGGTGAGCAGGATGAGGTCCCCGCCCGCGTAAGCGCCGCCGACCTTGCCCGAGTTCTCCCGGAACTCCTTGATCACGTCGTCGTTCCAGTTGGCGATGCCGCCCTCCTGGTCCCACGCCTGGTTCCACGGCGCGTTCGGATCGTCGTAGTCGGTGATGTCGGCCTGATCCGGCTGTCCCACAGTCGATTCGATGTCGTTCATGATTCGAGTATGGCGGTCATATAGGACTGTCCCGGTCCTAGTTCCACGGGGAGGTCGTGGAACATTCGATCAGTCCGTGTGCGTGGCGATTCGGCCGAGGGCTGGTGGCGGCTAGGGCGTCAGCACGATTTTGCCGTGGGTGTGTCTGCGTTCGAGTTCGGCGTAGGCCTGGCGGACCTGCGCCAACGGGTAGACGTTCGCGATCGGGACTTCGAGGTGTCCGGCGGCGATCAGGGCGGCCAGTTCGGCGAGGACCTCGGCGCCCGCCCTGCCGTCGGGCCCGGGTTCGGTCTTGACCCCGTACTTCGCGGCTGCCGCGAAATCGATGGTGGTGTCGATCCGTTCGATGGCGACGCCGAGAGCCAGGGCCAGTTCGACATACCCGCCGCCGTAGGCGTCGATGAAGGCATGGACGCCGCCCGGTGCGGCGGCCTCGATCCGGTCCTTGACGCCGCCACCGTACGCGACGGGGATCACGCCGTGGCTTCGCAGCCACTCGTGGTTGCCCTCGCCGGCCAGGCCGATGACCGTGGCTCCGGCGCGGCGCGCGAGCTGCACGGCGAACGAGCCGACGCCGCCGGCCGCCGCGGACACGACGACGGTCTCGCCCTGCTCCAGCTGTACGGAATGCACTGCCCCCCAGGCGGTTACGCCGGCGATGTACAGGCTGCCCGCCACCTCCCACGGGACGTTCCCCGGTTTGCGGGTGAGGTTGCCGATGTCGACGAGGACCAGCTCGGCCTGAGCGGCTCGCTGATCGGTGAATCCGATCACCTCGTCGCCGGGCGAGAATCGGCCGGCTCCGGCGCCGATCTCGACGACGACTCCGGCGAGATCGCTGCCCTGCCCGGAGGGAAAGGCGGAGGGAAAGATGTCCGTCATCGCGCCGCTGCGCAATGCCGCCTCACCGGGGTTGATGCTCGCCGCCCGCACCCGGACGAGGGCCTGCCCCGCCCCGGGGACGGGGCGGTCGACCTCGTCGATGCGCAGGACGTCGATTCCGCCGAATTCGTCGTACCTGACCGCCTTCATCATTGTCTCGGTCACCAGGGCACCGCTCCGGCGTCGTTGCGGAATTCGCCGGCCGGGCCGTCGTCGGGCAGGGTCGCGAGGTGAATCGCGATGGCCGCGCCCTGTTGCGGTGTCCGGTCGCCGCTGAATCCGGTGAAGTCGGTGGCGGTGAAACCGGGGCAGCCCGAGTTGATCAGGATCTTGGTGTCGCTCAGTTCCTTGACGTATTGGATGGTAACGGCGTTGAGGAAGGTCTTCGACGCCAGATAGGCGGCGGGAACCGGGCCCATGTCGATGCCGGGTGTGGTCTGCAGGGCGAGCGAGCCGACACTGCTGGACATATTGACGATCCGCGGCGAGGCCGAGGCGCGCAGCATCGGCAGCATCGCGTTGGTGACCCGGATGACCCCGATCACGTTGGTTTCCACGATGGTTCGCACGGTCGCGGGATCGACCGTGGTCGGTGTCTGCGGCTTATCACCGGTGATGCCGTTGATCGCGGCATTGTTCACCAGGACGTCGAGCCCTCCGGCCTGGTCGGCGATCAATTCGGCCGCCGCGGCCACGCTCGCGTCGTCGGTGACGTCGAGTGGCACGCCGAACGCGTCGACCCCGGCCGCGCGCAGTTTCTCCACCGCGGTGTCGCGGCGGTGCGGGTCGCGCGCGCCCACCCCGATTCGCCAGCCGAGCGCGCCCAGGCCGGCGGCGATCTCGTATCCGATTCCCTTGTTGGCGCCGGTCACCAGCGCGATCGTCTGCTTACTCACACCGCCGATCCTGCTGCGGACGCGGGGGCGGCGTCCAAGACCGATCGGGTGGGCGGCGATACCGCACGGGTATCGGTCGTGGTGAGCGCCGGATACGATGACCCGGTGGAGACGCGGGAATTGCGATACTTCGTCGCTGTCGCCGAGGAGTTGCACTTCGGGCGGGCGGCGCAACGGCTCGCGATGGCACAACCACCGCTGTCGCGGGCGATCCAGCAATTGGAACGACGGCTCGGAGTCGTTCTGCTGCACCGCGGTTCACGCGCGATCACCCTGACCGAGGCCGGGTCGGTACTGATGCGGGAGGCCCGCCTCGCCCTCGAAGCGGTCGAAGCCGCCGAGCGCCGCACCCGCCGCGCCGCCGCCGAGCGGCCCGGTGTGGTGCTGGCCGCCAAGGCGGGAGCGTCGAGCGAACTGTTGTCGAAGCTGCTGGACGCCTACGCCGCCGACCCCGGCGCTGTCGCGGTCGAGGTGGTGCTGTGCGGCCCCGGCGAACCGGAACGACTGCTACGCAACGGAACTGCCGACATCGCCCTGCTCCACCGCCCCTACGACACCACGGCCGGATTCGACACCGAGGACCTCCACACCGAACAGCAGGTCGTGGTCCTGCCCGCCGGACACCCCCTCGCCCACCGCCCCCACCTGTCGATGACCGAGGTCACCACCCTGCCGGACCTCCCCCTGCCACGCTGGCCCCGCCCCGACGGAACCTACCCGGACGGCCCCGGCCCCCAGGTCCGCGACCACACCCAGCTGATCCAGCTGATCAGACTGGGCCGAGCCTGCGCCGTCGTACCCGAGTCCCTCCGAACCCAACTACGCGCCGACCACGCCACCGTCCCGGTCCCGGACGCACCCCCCGTCACCACCGTCATCGCCTGGCCCCCACACAGCCGCTCCCAAGCCGTCGCCGCCCTGGTCCGCACCGCGACCAACCTCTAGCCGACGCCATCGCCACTTGCCGCACGGCGTGCGGTCCCGATCAACCACCGATACGACCGAGCCCCGTCCGGAACACCGGACGGGGCTCGATCGGACTGCGCGCGTGGCGGTTCGATCGCCGGCGACTGGCGCGTCGCCGGTGCGGGACTCAGACGTTGAAGCGGAACTCCACGGCCGCGCCGTCGAATATCTGCACGTCAAACGCCCTGCTCACCCCTCGACTCGCGTTCCGGAACCGAATAACCTCTGCGCTACATCCGCCGGACCCACCCTCGGCCGGCGTGGCCGGGCAGCCATCCGACCACGACCGCTTCGGTCGCCCGCCGCAGCGGGAGCTTCCGCCAGGCCTGCGACCGCCCAGCCCTATAGGTCGAGTCAATGCGCTTGCCGATCACACCCTCGATGTCGTGTTCGGCGGCGACCTCCAGCATCCGCGAGACCGGGATCCCGCGGTAGAACGGGGAGAGCAGGATCGGGCCGTGCGGTAGCGGCAGTCGTTCGAGGTGGGCGCGGCGTTTCAGGTAGGTAGCGTGCGTAGGTCCCGGTCCCCGAAACCCAGCAGGTCGAACACGTACAGCCGCGCGGGCGCTGCCTGGATCAGTGCGGGGCTGGGATGGGTCATGCCCAGGCGGCGGCCGATGCGGGAGAACCGCGGCACCCCGTTGCGGTCGGGGGCCACGAGCTCGCCGCCGAGGGTCAGCTCCCGGCCCGCGGCGGGCAATCTCCAGAGCACTAACCCACCTACAGAGGATCGCCGTCCACTTCCGTGTCGTCAGGGCTGATCCGTGTGTGTGCCTGATCGGACCTCAGAATGTCGTTCCTCTCCTCCTCGGTCCAATCGGAGAACTCGTTGATTCCTGCCTCGAAGGCGTTCGGATTGGACGAGCCGGGTTGGGTCATGACGATCTCCTTTACGCACTCGATGGTCTGTCCTTGCCCGCTAAAGCGTGTCACCGCTCCACCTCAGCGATCAGACGAATGCCCGAACCCGAACCAGCAAGGGGAGGGCGTTCGGAAAACGACCACCTGCGGTAGGCGGGGGCCACAGGCCCCATCGGCCCGCTGGCGGTGAAACCAGCGGGCCGACACGATCATTCGCCAACCGGCCACTTACCAGTGGCGAGGTAGGTTTTCGCTACCCAGGCCGCGTCAGGGAATCGCCCGTTTTCCTGATAGCACTCGTCACCCCACCAGCGTGTAGGAGAGTAGCCCCAACTCTCATCGGGAGACTTACCTGACTGTTTCTTGAGCTCCGCATAGACGGTGTTCCACCACTTGTCCAACGTCCCGATGCGCTCTCGATATGCAAGCTCGCGTGCCTGAGCTGCGGCCTTGGCGTCGCGCTCGGCTCGAGACTCCCCCATCTTGAGCATTCCGGTCTCGCCGTACATCTCCTCGCCGGCAGGGTTGCGCATCGTGAGCTGATAAGACACCACGCTGCCCTCGTTGAACGGGCCAGGGCTGATGTTGGACGGCACGACCAGCGACCAGTTGCCGATGGAGTCACCGATCTGCAAGCCCTTGAGCACGGCCTTGCCGGTTCCACCCTTGCTGCCATCGGCGGCATAGACCTCTATGCTCACCGTCGTCGCATCCTTGTTCCGGACGATTCCGCTGATCTTGACCTTGTCGCCGAGGGATTCGGCCAGGTTCGGTAGAGCTGTCCCCTTCGCACACTCCTATCTGTAGACCACGCCGTACGGTTGCCTGCCCTCGTACGCAGAGCGCGCACGAACGAGCGACACGAAGTACCGGAACCTACGATCGAAATGTCCTCACCGGCGACGATACAGCCCACGACACACCCGAGACCGCCGATCGCGGTGTTCGGAAAACGATCGTTAGCCGAACCCGAACACCTCGCCGGATCCACCCGCGTTTCCGCAGGCCGAAACGTTCGGAATCCCGTTTGTCTGCAGATCGCCTCGGCACTGCTCCGACGGAACGACTGAGCCCCCACCCGGCAACCGGACGGGGGCTCAGCGAAGTCTCTACCAGCAGCGATACACGCGCTGCCCTACTTCTTCGCAGACGCTAGTCCGCTTCGGAATTCGACCGCCGCGCCGTCGAATATCTGCACGTCAAACGCCCCGACCCGCGTTTCGGAACCGAATAACCTCAATCCGCTGCCCCGACCAACCGTCGTAGGACTCGGCGCCGGCTACTGCGCGCCAACGTCGCCCTTGAGGTTGCAGCTCGCCACACCCGCTCCGGAGTCGAACTGTATGGCCCTCGCCAAGGACAATGCCGACACTCTGGCTTCGAGATCTGCTGCCACGATCGCGACCCCCAGATCCTCACGGAGCACCTGTCGAAGCAACCAGACCGCATCCGACACTGAGGTATCCAGCCACAGATGCAACCGCCCCAGCACATCCGCGTCGGCATGATCAATCATGTTGCACACCGCACGGTACGAATTACCCAGGCACAGATCCACTTCGGAAGCGACCGTCAGCACCCGGTCGGGCACGATCATCTGGGCTTGCGCATACACCTCACGGTAGTGCGCACGTTCGCTCTCCAGCCTCGCAACGTCGGCTGACCTACCCCGCTCCAGCTCCATCACACAGTGGTGCAGCTCCATTCGATAATTCCGAGCCGCAGCATTGAACCCCGAATACACCGATTGCTTCTGCTCACGCTCGTGCACACGCACCGACTCGGCATGCTGCTCAGCCTGGTGCCCCCGCTGGATCTCAGCGTCAAGGCGTTTGCCCCTCAACGCCGCCCACTGCGCAGCCACCGCCGCGCCAAACGTGCCGAACACACCGACACCCGCCACGGCCAAGCTGATCAGATCCGCCCCCACACCCGGATTATCCAACCGATCGGCTTCACCTGTCACCAGCCAGTTGCAGTAAGCCCCAACCGATCACGAACGACGCTGGCTCCAGTGCACTCAAGTGCGCGCTCATGCCGATGACCATTTCGTTGACCACGAACACTGAGGCGGTCGGTCCGTCGGATCTGGATCGCGTTCATACGGCTGGGTCGTTATGGTCCTGCCATGACACCGAACTGGGCCACGGGCGACAGGTGTTACCTACCAGCCACGGCTGCCTACTGGCTTTGCGATGAACCGCAGCCCGGGTTGGTCCTGGTCGAGGTTGTGGATGCCAACGGTCGCCCCCACTGGCTGGTCGACAAGTGCGCCATCTTCGGCGCCGATCTGCTGCCGACATCGACCTACCCTCGCGCGACCAGCATTCAGTGCTCGATCGAAGAGATCAACGGCGACATCGCTACGGTCAGCCCGTGGTGGACGATCAGCCGCGCCGGTATGCCCTTTCTGTTCGATGTCCGGGTGGAGATTCTCGTTCCGTGGACGACAGACTGACAGTGAACCTCGGTCACCGCTGGCGAACAGTCGAATGGCCATGAGGTACCGCAGCCGAACATCCTGAAATGCCGCATTGTGCGTGGATCGAAACGGCCCCGCCGACTGGTGGGCGGGGATTCCTGTCCTGCTTCTGGCCTACGTTGTTCCCGGTTCTGGCTGGCCGTCATCGTAGAAGGTGTCCGGCACAGGCGTGAGGTGCAGGGCCTGCCGGACTGCGCCGAGGTACGTCTCGAAGGCCCGGCGAGCTGGGACACGGGCGACGGCCCATTGTTCGGTAGTGAACTTCGTTTTGACCGCGTCGGTATAAAGAGAGGTCAACTCGCGACCCAGGGCTGCCGCGGCGGCGATGGTGGCCGGAGCGCCATAGATCCAGACGGCGGTCGCGGCATCGTGCCATCGGTGGTTTCCGGTCGTGAGAACGGTCCGCACCGTGATGGCGTAATCAGGGTCGGTCGGGTCGGTGAAGGCGATGGTCTGGATATCGTCGTAGCTGGCACGGAATGCTTCTGACAATGTTTGGTAGGCGGCCATCGTCTGGTCGCGACGCCAGCGTGTGGCTTCAGCTCGCGTGTCCCACAATCGCCCCAAAGCGACGCCAAGTAGCGCCGCGACCGCAGCGATGGCCGCTGTCCCCACGGGATACCTCCCCCATTGCGGCGTTGAACCAAGCGCCGCCCATGCCACAGTATCTCGTGGCCCGCCGCAGCACCTCCATCGCCGAGATCGCCGAACGCTGCGGCCTGTCCCAGCCCGGGGTCCTGCACTACTTCCCCAACAAGGCGGTGCTGCTGTCCGCCGCGCTTGAGCCGGAATCTATTGATATCAGCCGAATCTGACACTCGCTGCGAGTGCACGGAGCTGTCAGCCGCAGGCCATCCTGAAACTCCGCGAGGCGCGCTGATCGAACCGGCACTGCGGATAGCCAAGACACAGCTGAGCCCCGTCCGGAACACCGGACGGGGCTCGATCGGACTGCGCGCGTGGCGGGTTCGACCGCCGGCGACTGGCGCGTCGCCGGTGCGGGACTCAGACGTTGAAGCGGAACTCCACGACGTCGCCGTCGACCATGACGTATTCCTTGCCTTCCATCCGCACCTTGCCCGCGGACTTGGCGGCGGCCATGGAGCCGGCGGCGACGAGGTCGTCGAAGGCGACGATCTCGGCCTTGATGAAGCCGCGTTCGAAGTCGGTGTGGATGACGCCGGCGGCCTTGGGGGCGGTGTCGCCCTGGTGGATGGTCCAGGCGCGGGCTTCCTTGGGGCCGGCGGTGAGGTAGGTCTGCAGGCCGAGGGTGTGGAAGCCGGCGCGGGCCAGAGCGTGCAGGCCGGGTTCGGTCTGGCCGATGGATTCCAGGAGTTCGAGGGCGGATTCCTCGTCGAGTTCGAGGAGTTCGGCTTCGACCTTGGCGTCGAGGAAGACGGCGTCGGCGGGGGCGACGGCGGCCTTCAGCTCGGCCTTCTTGTCCTCGTCGGTGAGGATCGCCTCGTCGGCGTTGAAGACGTAGAGGAACGGCTTGATGGTGAGCAGCGACAGTTCCTTGAGCAGCTCGGTCTCGATCTGCGCGCGGGCGGCGAACAGTGTCTTGCCGCCGTTGAGGATCTCCTGCGCCTGCTTGGCGGCGTCGGCGACCGGCTTGCGGTCCTTCTTGACCTTGGCTTCCTTCTCGAGCCGGACCACAGCCTTCTCGAGGGTCTGCAGGTCGGCGAGGATGAGCTCGGTCTCGATGACCTCGATATCGGACAGCGGGTCGACCTTGCCGTCGACGTGGATCACGTCGTCGTCGGCGAACACGCGCACGACCTGGCAGATGGCGTCGGCCTCACGAATGTTGGCGAGGAACTTGTTGCCCAGCCCGGCGCCCTCGGACGCGCCCTTCACGATGCCCGCGATGTCGACGAACGACACCACGGCGGGAACCAGCCGCTCGGACCCGAAGATCTCGGCCAGCTTGCCCAACCGCGGGTCCGGCAGCGGCACCACGCCGACATTCGGCTCGATCGTGGCGAACGGGTAGTTCGCGGCCAGCACGTCATTGCGCGTCAGGGCGTTGAACAGCGTCGACTTTCCGACGTTGGGCAGGCCGACGATTCCGAGGGTGAGACTCACGAGAGTGGGAGTCTACCCGGCCCGTCGGCCCGCACCGTCACCGCAGGTCCGGGCCCGCGCCGGTCAGGCACGTGGCTCGCGGCCGAGGTAGGCCAGCAGCTCGGCCACCACCGGGGTGCCGGTCACGGGGGCGTCGGTGACGATCGGGGCGTACACGCCGTAGTCGCGCAGCGGCTCGACCAGGGCGTGGGCGGCGATCAGGAGATGCCCGGCCAGTTCGTCGGTGAGCGGGGAGGCCTGGCCGGTGCCGATGGCGATGTCCCAGGCGTGCACGGCGGCGTCGAGGGCGCACATGACAGCGGCGACCGGGGTGGGCAGTTCGCCCTGCGGGAGCGGGGTGGGGACGGTCTCGGTACCGTCGGTGACGGTGGCCCAGGCGGTGGCGGTGGGTTCGATGGCGGCGGAAACCAATTCGGCCGGCTTGCCGTCGATGGCGCCGGACGGTTCGAAGGGGTTGTAGGCGGGGCCGTCACCGATGCCGAGGAACTTGGCGTAGGCGAGCTGGTCACCCGCGGCGTGCTGGACGACCTGGGTGACGGTCCATTCCGAGCAGGGGGTGGCGTTGTCCCACTGGTCCGCGCTCACTCCGGCGACGACGTCGGCGAGCGCCCGGTGCGAGGCGGCGAGCACGTCGCGCCACACGGGGGCGAGGACGGCGGCGGGCGAGTTCTCGTTCTGCGCGTTCATTGTTCTTGCCTCTCAGGTCGTTTCGATCCGTTGAGATAAAGGTATGACCCGATTAGGCTGAATTTCTTCCTAATCAACCCGGCCGAGTGAAGGGATTAGGTGTGACCTCCCCCACAACCCGATTGCTCCGCCTGCTGACGCTCCTCCAGGAAGGCACCCACACCGGCCGTGACCTGGCCGAACGCATGAACGTCACCGACCGCACCCTGCGTCAGGACATCGCTCGGCTGCGCAATCTCGGTTACCCCGTCCACGCCGAACGCGGGCCGATCGGCGGCTACCGGCTCGGTCAAGGGGCCACCATGCCGCCGCTGCTGCTCGACGATGACGAGGCGGTCGCGGTGGCGGTCGCCATGAACGTGGCGGCCGATGGCAGCACGGGCATCACCGATATCCAGGCCAATCTCGAACGCGCCCAGTCGAAGCTGGATCGCATCCTCCCGAAACGGCTGCAGCGGAAGGTCACCGCCTTGCGCACGGTCACCGACATCGGCCCGGCCGTCACCGGTTCCCGCGAGCCGGATGCTCCCGTACCCGCCGAAACCCTCGCCACCCTGGCAACCGCCATCCGTGGCGCCACCACTGTCCACGCCGACGGAGCCGAACTGGAGCCTTACCGGCTGATCAGCTGGCAACGCCGCTGGTATCTGGTGGCCTACCGCCTCGCCACCCATGCCTGGCAGGCGCTTCCCGTGGCCTCGATGACCGAGATCCGGCCCGGCACACGTCATTTCGCCGCGCGAGCCCTCCCCGACTCCGACCTGGTCGCGTTCGTGTTGCGCGAAATAGCCTCCACCGGTTGGCAAGTCCACGCCCGCGTCACGGTGTTGGCGCCCGCCGAGACCGTCATCGCCCGGATCAATCCGACGGTCGGCGTGGTGGAACCACTCGACGACGCTTCCTGCCTGCTGCTGACCGGGGCCGACCGCCTGGAGACCATCGCCATCTATCTCAGCATGCTGATGATGGACTTCCGCGTCACCGAACCGCCGGAACTCGTCGCCCACCTGCGCACGCTCGCCCGCCGCTATGCGGCCGCGACCGAGCAGTGACTGCGGGACTACCGCGCGATCTGCTCGGACAGCACCGTGAAATGCCGGACTGTTCCAGACAGTTCGGGCAGCTCGACCGGTGCGGTCCAGGTGCGGAAACCGTCGAAACTGTCGCTGTAGAAGTACTTTCCCTCGGTGTACGCGTCGAAGTAGATCCGATGGCCGCCGCTCGGCAGCGCGACCACACACTGCCCCTCCCGGGGCGCGCCCCAGCCCGCCCAGTCGCCGAGGCCGATGAACCGGTACGGCCCGAGCGGGTGGGCGGCGACCGCGAGCTCGATGAACTTGGTGGATTCGTTCTTGGCGAAGGCGTAATAGCTGCCGTTGTTCGCCACGATGGTGGTGTCGATGAAACCGAGGTGGCCCGGCTGTTGCGGGCCGATCCCGATCAGCGGAATCGGCGGGCTCCAGATCGGGCGGGCCGGATCGGTCGCGACCATCAGATAGGGGGTGAACCCGTGGCCCTGCGAGATGGAGACGAGCACGCCGACGAAGCCGGGCATGAGGGTGAACCACTTTGGGGCCCAGGCCGCTTCAGCCTTGGGAACGGGCACGGGATAGTCGCTCACATGCGTCCAGTTGACCCGGTCCGCGCTGCGGGCGAATCCGATCGTATGGCCGTCGCCGGCGGTGGTGTAGGTGATGTAGTACGAACCATCGGTATGTCTGAGCAGGCTGGGGTCTCGAACCAGCCCGGCCGGGGGCCGGTAGGCATTCGCGCCGAGCAGCTCGAAGTTGGTCGCGTCCTCGGATTCGTATACATACAGCTCGGAATCGCTGCTGTTGGTGAAGGCGGTCATCGTGTACCGGGTGCCCGCCGCCGCTCGCGCTACCGCCGCCCGCGTCCCGACCCCGGCGCCGAGCGAGAGCAAGGCGATCGAGGCCAGCACGGACCGACGATTCCACCGGATCATGTCCATCCACAGCATTATTCAAGGACTGTTTGCCGACACGTAGCCGCCGCGCCGCGAAATTCGCGACCGCCGTCACCTTTCCAGCGCGGGTACGAGCTCGGTTTCGGGAATCTCGGTGCCGTGCAGTGAGGTTCCCGCGGTTTCACGGAGGAAGACGCAGGCGACCAGTCCGATCAGGGATGCCGCGACCATGTAGCCCGCCGGAAATAGCGACCAACCGGTGTGTTCGATGACCGCCTCGTTGACCAGCGGCGCCGTACCGCCGAAGACCGCCGTGGACACGTTGTAGCCCAATGCGAATCCGGCGTACCGGACGTGCGTGGGGAAGATGGCCGGGAAGGTGGAGCTGATCGTCGACAGCTGCGGCACGTACAGCAACCCCAGCACCACGAATCCGACCACGGCCCACACGGTTCCACGGCCCATCAGCCAGTACATGGGTATGGCGGCCACGGCCAACCCCACCAGCGACACCAGCCACATCGGACGCCGCCCGACCCGGTCGGAGAGCCGCCCGAAGAACGGCAGCGACACCATCATCACCACCTGGCCGATCAACATCATGGCGGTGGTGGTGGATTCGCCCAGGCCGATCGTCCGCTGCAGGTAGGTGGGCTGGTACGTGAGCAGCGTGTAGTTCACTACGTTGAGGGCCACCACCAGGCCGATCAGCGTGAGTAGTTCACGCCGATAGGTGGTGAGCACCACGCGCAGGCCACCCGCCGGGGTGTCCCGGTCGTCCCGCGCGGACATTTCGGTGAACACCGGCGACTCGTCCAGCCGGCCGCGCAGGTACCAGCCGGTCAGGCCCAGCGGGATGGCCAGCAGGAACGGGATGCGCCACCCGCCCGCGTACATGGCATCGGACCCGAGCGCGAGCTGACAGGCCAGCACGACGGCCGAACCGCCGACGAACCCCGCGAGAGTCCCGAATTCGAGGAAGCTGCCCAGGAATCCGCGCCGGCGATCCTCCGCGCATTCCGCGAGATAGGTTGCGGCGCCGCCGTACTCACCGCCGGTGGAGAACCCTTGTACGACGCGGAGCAGGATCAACAGGATCGGCGCGAGCACCCCGACCTGCCCGTGTGTCGGCAGGATCCCGATAGCTCCGGTGGCCGCCGTCATGATCAGGATCGTGGTCGCCAGCACCGCCTTGCGGCCGATCCGATCCCCCAGCGGCCCCCACACCATGCCGCCCAGCGGGCGCAGCAGGAACGAGATGGCGAAGCCCAGCATGGTGCCGAGCGTCCCCAGCGATCCCGGGAAGAAGGCGGAGGTGAGATACCCGGCCGTGGCGGCGTACACCCCGTAGTCGAACCACTCGGTGGCGTTGCCCATGGCACTCGCGGCAACCGACCTCCGCAGCGGAAGCCCGGCGTTGCTCGATTCCGTCTTCTCTCGCATGTGACAAACCGATACCCATGCTCACCCCGGGCAAACTCCGACGACCTCGGTCCGCGCTCCGGCGCACAGCGTCACCAGTGTCTAAACCCGAACGTGATCGTTCCCATACGGCGGTCGATTTCCACAACCGTGAGCCGCCGCCCGCAACGGCACCAACCCCACGGTTCTCACCCGCATGCGCACCGGCTGGGCGGTAATCGGCTCCACCCAACATCTCCCCGGCTACTGCCTGCTGATCCACGACGGCACCGCCGACCAATTGACCGACCTGCCCCGCCCAGCACGCGTGGCATTCATGCAGGACCTGGTCATCCTCGGCGAAGCGGTCGAGCAAGCCTGCCGCACCGCCGATCCCGACTTCTGGCGCATCAACTACGAAGTCCTCGGCAACAGCTGGCCGCACCTCCACGGCCACATCCACCCCCGCTACCGCTGGGAGCCCGACCACCTCCGCACCGGCCCGGTCCACCTCTACGGCGCGGTCCGCAACGCCCCGGAACATCTCCTCGGCCCGCAGCACAACGCTCTCCGCAACGCGATCACGGCCACACTCGCCTCCAAGCTCGACCGCGATTGATCGCCCCGATCGATTGCCACTGAGCGCCGAATCTCGGTGAGCCGGTGGCCATCCCGCCTTTTCGCGTGCGAAAGCGCCCGGCATCCAGACACGCGGCAGGACAATTGGTTTCGTGGAGGATCGAATGCGGCCGTGGTCGTTTCCCGGCAGTTACGAGGACGGTCGCGGACGCGAGCCGATCAAGTGGCGGATAGAGCCATACGACGCGGCGGGCTGGACCGGAGGGTACGAGATCTCGACGGTGGTTCGAGGGATCCCGCTCAGCGGAGGCGACCTCGACTGCATCGACCCCGACCCGCCGGATCCCCGCGCGCGGGAGGTGCTGTCCCTGGAAGACCGCTTCGACAGCCTCACCCGATGCCGGCTCACCGGCGACTTGCCGTGCACCGTCATGGTTTCCGGAAACCGGCGAGCAGAGATCATCCGGTTCACGGTGGATCTCCGGCCGGAGCCACAACGCGACGACCTACATCTCGGTGTAACCCTGCACGGCGCAGCGTACGAAACCGATTGCCATGACTTCGAAACCGGACTGCGCCAGCTGACCGAAGCATTACCGGAGGGCACAGCTCTGTTGTGCTGCTACACGTGCCGGTACTCCGGCTACTCCCCCGTCAGTGGACAGATCATGGGAATGCGGTGTTATCGCCAGGCCAAGGACCAGTACCTCGCCGCCAAGACCGAACATGCCATCTGGAGTGTCCCGGCGACCGAGGCCGTCCCCGAAACCTACCTGTGCCCCCAGTACCAGGTTCGCGTCCCCGGCACCGGCTTCCGCGAGTAAGGCGTGATGGTGAAATCAGCGACCGCCGAGGCCGGAGAGGGCTATGCCTCGGACGAAGGCTCGTTGGGCCAGGGCGTAGATGAGCAGGAGGGGGAGGAGGAGGACGGTGGCGGCGGCCATCAGGAGGGGCCAGTTGGTGGAGTATTGGCCCTGGAGGCGGACGAGGCCGAGGGTGGCGGTGGCGTAGTCGTTGCGCTGGATCATGATCAGGGGCCAGAGGAAGTCGTTCCAGACGGTGATCCAGGTGAGGACCGCCAGCACCATGACGGCGGGTTTCGTGTGCGGGAGAAGGACTCGCCAGTACGTTTGCCAGGGGGTGCAGCCGTCGAGGGTGGCGGCCTCTTCCAATTCGATTGGGAGAGTGCGGAAGAACTGGCGCATCAGGTAGGTGCCGAAGGCGCTGCCGAACAGGCCGGGGACGATCATGGACCACGGTGTGTCCATCCAGCCGAAGGCGCGCATCAGCAGGAATTGGGGGATGACGGTGACGGTCAGCGGGACCATGAGGGTGGCCAGGTAGCCGAGGAACAGGGCCTCGCGGCCGGGGAAGTCCAGGCGGGCGAAGGCGTAACCGGCCAGCGAGCAGAAGAAGACCTGGCCGGCCGTCACGCAGGCCGCGTAGACGACGGTGTTGAGGAGCATGTGGCCGAGGGGGATGGAGTCGAAAGCCTCCCGGTAGTTGGACCATTGGGGGTGGGAGGGCAGCGGGGCGGCGTCGGTCAGTTCGCCGTCGGATTTCAGGGAGGCCGAGAGGGACCAGAGGATCGGGGTGAGGGCACACCACGCCACGGCGATCAACGCCAGGTAGGCGAGGACGGCCGAGGTCAGGCGGCGCTTCACCGGTCCACCTCGGCGCGGCGGGCCAGCCACTGCTGGATGAGGGTGAAGGCCAGCAGGATCGCGAAGATTATCCAGGCCAGGGCCGAGGCGTAGCCGACCTCGTAGAAGCGGAAGGCGTTCTGGAACAGCATGATTCCCAAGACGTAGGTGCCGGTTTCCGGGCCGCCGTTGCTGCCGGTGAGGGCGTAGGCCTGATCGAAGGCTTGAACGGAGTTGATGACCGTGATGACGAGGACGAAGGAGAGCGCGCCTCGAATCAGCGGGATGGTGATGGCGGTGAAGCGGCGGAACCCACCGGCGCCGTCGATCTTCGCTGCCTCATAGAGGTTTTCGGGGACACCCTGCATGGCGGCCAGCAGGATGACCGTCGCGAAGGGCACCGACTTCCACACCGTGACCAGGCTCAGGGACACCATGGCCCAGTGCGGGTCGGTCAACCACGGGATCGGGCCCACGCCGAGCCGGCCCAGCAGAATATTGGCGAGACCGTCATCGCTGGCGAAGATGAAGCGGAAGACCACCGCCATCGCCACCGTCGAAGCCACCAGGGGCAGAAAGGCGATGGTGCGGAAAACCCCGATGGCCCGCAGCTTCCGGTTCAGCAGCGCCGCCACGGCGAGGCTGATCACCACCGTCGGCACCAGGGTCAGCACCGTGAACACCGCCGTATTGCGCAGCGCGATATAGAACAGCGGATCCTCGGAGAACAGCCGCCGATAATTCGCCACCCCCACGAACCGGGGCGGACTGAACAGATCCCACGAGTGAAAACTCAGATACAGCGAGAACCCCAGCGGGAACAGCATGAAGACCGCGATCGCCGCCACATTCGGCGCCACGAACAGCTTCCCGGCCCGCGCCCGCCGCCGCGCCAAACCCGATTCCCGGCTCATACCGCCGCCCGCAACAACTGGTCGATATCGGAAGTCGTCTGCCCACCCAGCGATTCCGCCGAGGCGGCACCGCGCAACACCCGATTGCAGCCGCGCTCCAGCAGCGCCTCCACCTTGCCCCACAGCGGCGTCACCGCCAGTGGACGAGAATTCTCCGGCCCCTCGGTGAAGACCTCCAGATTTCGCACCCCCGGATGCGCGGCGGCGAACCCCGCGGACCGCATGGCCGACCGCAGCACCGGCACGAACAGCCCCGATTCGGCGATGATGGCCTGCCCTTCCGGCCCGGTCGCGAATTTCACGAACTCCCACGCCTGTTCGCGCCGCGGACTGCTCGCGGCGATGGCCAGCCCGGTGCTGCCGATATCGGTGATCGCCCCCGGGCCCCCGTGCGGCCCGACCGGCAGCACCGTCACATCGAAGTCCAGCCCGTCCCGGTCGGCGAACTCCGAATACAGCCAGTGCCCGCCCAAGAGCATGGCGGCCTTCCCGCTGCGGAACAGGTCCTGCGCCGAAACGGACTGCCGATCACCGACACTGGGCGCGACCCGATGCCGGACCGCGAGGTCGGCGTAGAACTGGAGCCCGTCCGCGAACCACGGATCCCCCAGGTTCGTGTGCTCCGGCCGCACCGGCGGGCTGAACCACTCGGTGCCGTTGTTCATGCCGAAGCAGGCCGCCGAGAAGTACGGCACCCACGCGTCCACGAAGCCCCATTGGCGAGTGCGCCCGTCGGCGTCGCGGTGGGTGAGCGTGCGCGCGGCTGTCAGGAACTCGTCGAAGCTCCACGCCTCGGACCAGCGCACCGGCGGCCGGATCCCGGCTTCGGCGAACAGCTTCCGGTTGTAATAGAGGAACACTCCGGACCATTGCTCCGGCAGCGCGTATTGCCCGCCGCCCCACCCGAAGGTGTCGCGCAAGGTGGCGTAGCCGTCCGCCCGCAGCCGCGCCGCGTAATCCGGTTCCCGATCCAGGAATTCCCGCAGGTCGGCCAGCACCCCCCGATCGGCGAGCCCCGCGTACAGCAGCTCCCACGCCATCAGCACGTCCGGGCATTTGCCGCCCGCGCAGTAGGTGAGCATCTGCTGCAAGGGATCCGGCCCGGACATGATGGTGCGGATCCGGATGTCGGGTCGCCGCCGCTGGAATTCGTCGATGATCCGCAGCCGCGCCCGCGCCTCCTCGGGCCGCGCCTGGAAGAAGAAGGTGACCGCGTCGTCGTCCCCGCCCGCGCACCCGCCGGCGGCGAGCAGCGCACCGGCCGCGGCCGAGCGCAGCAGGGTCCGACGGTCGAAACCGCCGCGCGCACCGCCGATCTCCCGCGCGCCGGCCGGGCGGAGGTGCTGCGGCATCGCGTCTCCTCGGGTCGCGGACGATCGCGGCGGGGTCATGACTCGGGTGACGGGGCGGCCGGAAGGATATATCCGTGAACTAAACGAACTAATGCCACCACCGTGACGTCGATCTCGAATCAGCATGGCAGCATACGGGGAGCTACCCGCGACACGTCGAAAACACGCGAACTCGCGGGCATCGCACCGGACCGCACCACCCCCGCCGAGCCCGGTACAGCGTCCCCCGGGCCAACCGTACCCGGCGGTACGACATGCAGGTGAACGGCTGGTCAAAGCCGGTTCAGACGCATGTCGGTTGGGCTACGTTGTGACCATTTCAATCAGTGACCGTTGTACCGCACGGGAGAGTTGGCGCATGGCGACCATCGAGTACCTCCGGACGGATCCCGACCTGCCACCGGTGGGCGTCGTGGACCGGACACCCATGACACCGGCGAAGAAGGGCATCTTCCTCGCCATCGCCGTCGTCGGCGCGATCGCCTGGGCCATCCTCGCGTTCATGCGCGGCGAGAACGTGAACGCGGTGTGGATCGTCATCGCGGCCCTGTGCACGTACGTGCTCGCGTACCAGTTCTACGCGCGGCTCATCGAATACAAGATCACCAAGCCGCGTGACGACGTCGCCACTCCCGCCGAGGAGATGGAGAACGGCAAGGACTACATGCCGATGGACCGGCGGGTCCTGTTCGGCCACCACTTCGCCGCCATCGCCGGCGCGGGCCCGCTGGTCGGCCCGGTGCTCGCCGCCCAGATGGGCTACCTACCCGGCACCATCTGGATCATCGTCGGCGTGGTGCTGGCCGGTGCGGTGCAGGACTACCTGGTCCTGTGGGCGTCGGTGAAGCGCCGCGGCCGCTCGCTGGGCCAGATGGCGCGCGACGAACTCGGCGTGGTCGGCGGCGTGGCGGCCATCGTCGCCGTGCTCGTCATCATGATGATCCTGCTCGCCGTGCTCGGCATCGTCGTCGTGAATGCCCTTGCGGCGACCGAGAACAAGACCACCCACGTGCTCGAGGGCGGCAGCCCGTGGGGTGTGTTCTCCATCGCCATGACCATCCCGATCGCCCTGTTCATGGGCTTGTACCTGCGGTACCTGCGCCCCGGCAAGGTCGGCGAGGTGTCGATCATCGGCTTCGCGGCGCTGCTGCTGGCCATCATCTCCGGCAACTGGGTCGCCGGATCCGGTTGGGGCCGTGACCTGTTCACGCTGTCGGGCACCACCATCTCCTGGATGCTGATCATCTACGGCTTCGTCGCGTCGGTGCTGCCGGTGTGGATGCTGCTCGCCCCGCGCGACTACCTGTCGACCTTCATGAAGATCGGCACCATCGGCCTGCTCGCCCTCGGCGTGCTCGCCACCATGCCGGTGCTGCAGGCCCCCGCGGTCTCCCAGTTCGCGAGCAACTCCAACGGACCGTCCTTCGCGGGCAGCCTGTTCCCGTTCCTGTTCATCACCATCGCGTGCGGCGCGCTGTCGGGCTTCCACTCGCTGGTGTCCTCGGGCACCACGCCCAAGCTGCTGGAGAAGCAGTCGCAGGCGCGGATGATCGGCTACGGCGGCATGCTGATGGAGTCGTTCGTGGCGGTCATGGCGATCATCGCGGCGTCGATCCTGGATCAGCACCTGTACTTCGCGATCAACACCCCCAACCTGACCTCCGCGCAGGCGGCCGCCGACAGCGTCAACAAGCTCGGCCTGAGCGGCAACCCGATCGACGCGCAATACCTGAACGACGTGGCCGCGGGCACGGGTGAATCCCGCGTCTACTCCCGCACCGGTGGCGCGCCCACCCTCGCCATCGGCATGACCGAGATCATGCACAAGTTCATCGGCGGCAACAGCCTCAAGGCGTTCTGGTACCACTTCGCGATCATGTTCGAGGCGCTGTTCATCCTCACCACGATCGACGCCGGCACCCGGGTCGCGCGGTTCATGCTCTCGGATTCGCTGGGCAACCTGGGCGGCGTCGCCAAGAAGTTCCGCGACCCGTCGTGGTGGCCGGGCGTGTTCATCTGCTCCGGGCTGGTGGTGGCCGCGTGGGGTTCGGTGCTGCTGATGGGCGTCACCGACCCGCTGGGCGGCATCAACACGCTGTACCCGCTGTTCGGCATCTCCAACCAGCTGCTCGCGGCCATCGCGCTGACGGTGGTGCTGGTGATCGTGGTGAAGAAGGGCCTGCTGAAATGGGCCTGGATTCCGGCGGTTCCGCTGGTCTGGGACCTGATCGTCACCATGACGGCCTCGTTCCAGAAGATCTTCTCCGGGGACCCGAAGATCGGCTACTGGACGCTGCACTACAACACCATCGACAAGCAGAACGCCTATATCGCGGCCCGGGACACCGGTCAGCTGCCGAAGGGCATCAAGGACGTCGACGCGCTGAACCTGCAGATCAGCAATATGGACAAGATCATCCGCAATACCTTCATCCAGGGCACGCTGTCGATCGTGTTCGCGGTGATGGTGCTGATCGTGGCGCTGGTCGGCGTCTGGGTCTGCGTGAAGACCATCCGGGCGGGCGGCGGCTCGACCACCGAGACCGAGGAAGTGCCGTCGAAGCTGTTCGGCCCCAAGGGGTTCATCGCCACCAAGGCCGAACGGGAGGTCCAGCAGGAATGGGACGCCCTGATCGCCGCGGGCAAGGTCGTCGCACCCGGCGCGAGGCATTGACGCGCCGATGACCACCCCCGACGCCCCGCCCACCGCAGGTCCGCTGCGGCGGGCGGGGCTCGCCCTCGTCCGGGCCGTGAAAGCCGTTGCCTGGTGGTTCAACTCGATCCTCGGCGGCAACGACTACGCCCGCTACGTGCAGCATCAGCGCCTGCACCATCCCGGCTGCGAGATTCCCAGTGAACGGGACTATTGGCGCGACCGGCACGCCGCGGCGGACAAGAATCCGGCCAACCGCTGCTGTTGAGCACGGGTGACCGTTTTTCGCCGACGCCCATGGCTGATTTCCGCTAGCGCGGGCGGGCTCGGGCTGACATGGTGGTATGCGTGAGTGCGAACGACTTGGACTTCGAGCGTTGCTACCGCGCCGTGGCCACCCGGGACTCCCGGTTCGACGGACACTTCGTGACCGCGGTACGCACCACCGGAATCTATTGCCGCCCTTCCTGTCCGGCCATCACCCCCAAACGCGCCAACGTCACCTTCCTGCCGACCGCGGCCGCGGCCCAGCAGGGCGGATTCCGGGCCTGCCGCCGCTGCCTGCCCGACGCCGCGCCCGGATCACCCCTGTGGAACACCCGCGCCGACCTGGCCTCCCGGGCCATGCGACTGATCGGCGACGGCGTCATCGAACGCGGCGGCGTGCCCGCCCTCGCCAACGCCCTCGGCTACTCGCAGCGCCAGCTCACCCGGGTGCTCACCGGCGAACTCGGCGCGGGCCCACTGGCTTTGGCGCGCGCCCACCGCGCCCACACCGCGCGACTGCTCATCCAGACCACCCGGCTGCCCATGTCCGACATCGCGTTCGCGGCCGGATTCGCCAGCATCCGGCAGTTCAACGACACCGTGCGCGAGGTCTTCGCCGTCAGCCCCACCGCGCTGCGCGAGGAATCCCGCCGCCGCAACGGCGACACCCTGCCCGCCACCAACGGGCTGCTCACCCTGCGCCTGCCCTACCGCGAACCGCTGGACCGATCCTGGCTGGAGTGGTTCCTCGCCGCGCACGCCGCGCCCGGGCTGGAGCTGTACGAGAACGGGGTGTACACGCGCAGCCTGCGAACACCGCACGGTCACACCACCATTCGGCTGTCGATCCAGCCGGGACACGTGCGAGCGGCGCTGTCATTGCAGGACATGCGCGACCTCGCGGCGACCGTGGCGCGCATCCGGCACTTCCTCGACCTCGACGCCGATCCCGTCGGCATCGACGAGGCGTTGACCGCGGGCATGGCGGGGATGCCGCTGCGGGTTGGCATCGCACACACGGCCAACGGCACCGCCCTGCCCGCGGGCATTCGCGTGCCCGGCTGCATGGACGGGTCGGAACTGTTGCTGCGCACCATGATCGGGCAGCAGATCTCGGTGGCCGCCGCCAACACCCACACCGCGCGCCTGGTACAGCAGCTGGGCGAGCCCATCGACGGGCCCATCCCGCACCTGTTCCCCACCGCCGAGGCCATCGCCGAACACGGCTCCGAGGTGCTCACCGGGCCCGGGCGGCGGATCGACGCCATCGTCGGCGCGGCCAAAGCCATCGCCAATGGCGACCTGGTGCTGCACTCCGGACGCACCGCCGCCGAACTCCGCCGCGACCTGCTCGCTCTGGACGGCGTCGGGCCCTGGACCGCCGACTACGTCACCATGCGACTACTGGCCGACCCGGACGTCCTGCTGCCCTCCGACCTGGTCGTCCGCCGCGGCGCGGCCCTGCTGGGCGTGGATCTCACCGCGACCGCCCGCTGGTCCCCCTGGCGGTCCTACCTCACCATGCACCTGTGGAAACACGCCCTGGCCAACCCGGAACCGCGTGCCTCCACGGCGCCGGCCCAGACCCGGAGGATTTCACCGTGAGCTCCGAAACCGCCCGCGCATCAGCGGATTACGCCACCATGGCCACACCCGCGGGCCCGTTCACCGCCCTGGTGGACGCCGACGGGGTGGTCCTCGCGTCCGGCTGGACCGCTGATCCCGAGGAACTGCGCGCGCTCATCCACCCCAGCCTCCGTCCGGCGGAGCTGCGCGCCCGCGACGCCCTCGGCGCGGTCTCGCGGGCCATCGCCGACTACCACGCCGGTGATCTGACCGGCATCGACGCCATCCCGGTCCGCCAGGTCTCCGGCCCCTTCCTCACCCACGCCTGGGAGATCCTCCGCAAGATCCCCGCCGGCGACCCGGTCACCTACACCGACTTCGCGGCCGTCTCCGGCCGCCCCGCCGCCACCCGCGCGGCGGCGAACGCCTGTGCCCGCAACGCCGCCGCCCTGTTCGTGCCCTGCCACCGCGTCATCCGCACCGACGGGTCCCTGGGCGGCTTCCGCTACGGCCTGCCCATCAAGCGCTGGCTGCTGGACCACGAGTCCGCCTGACGGCGGCGCCCCGGCCGGCCCGCGATACAGCCACCGATTCCACCCGGTCGCCATTCATCCGACCGGCGGTGTCAGGCCCCCGGCGTACCGTGGCAACCATGTGCCGCAACATCCACACCCTGCACAACTTCGAGCCGCCGGCCACCCCGGACGAGGTGCACGCGGCCGCCCTGCAATACGTCCGCAAGATCAGCGGAACCACCAAGCCCTCCCAGGCCAACCAGGCCGCCTTCGACCTCGCCGTCGAGGAGATCACCGCCGCCACCACCCGCCTGCTCGAGGGCCTGACCACCAACGCCCCGCCCAAGGACCGCGAGGTCGAGGCCGCCAAGGCCCGCGCCCGCGCCGAAGTCCGCTACGCCCGCGGCTGACCGGCACTGGTCAGCCGCCGACCGAGGTTTCCAGACGGGAGCCGGTGCGGCCGCGGATGACGTGCAGACGGCTGGGAATGCGCTGGCGCATTTCGTCGACGTGGCTGACCACGCCGACCACACGGCCGCCGGAGCGGAGTTCGTCGAGGACGCCCATGACCGAGTCGAGGGTGTCGGCGTCGAGGCTGCCGAAACCCTCGTCGATGAAGAGGGTGTCCATGACCAGGCCGCCCGATTCGGCGGAGACGACATCGGCCAGGCCCAGGGCCAGGGACAGGGAGGCCATGAAGGTCTCGCCGCCGGAGAGGGTCTTGGCGGGGCGGACCGCGCCGGTGTAGTCGTCGCGGATGTCGAGGCCCAGGCCGCCACGACGGCCGCGAGGGCCCGCGGCGTCGGTGTGGACGAATTCGTAGCGGCCGCCGGACATGCGGCGCAGGCGCACCGATCCGGCGAGGGCCACCTCTTCCAGGCGGGCGGCCAGGACGTAGGACCGCAGGGACATGCGGCGGTTGTTCTCGCCACGGCCCGCGACCACCTCGGAAAGGCGGGCCAGTTCGTCGTGGGCGCGTTGCAGGGGGGCGATGTGCTCGACGTCGGTCCGTAGCCGGGCGCACAGGCCCGTCAGCTGGTCGACCCGCCGTTCCGCCTCGGCGTGGGCCGCCACCGCCCGATTCAGCTCCGATTCCGCCTGGGCCACAGCGTTTTCCAGCTCACCCGGATCGCCCGGTTCGGTGTCCCCGGCGGCGCGGATATCCGGTTCGGCGAGGACGGCCTCGGCGTGGGCGCGGGCGCGGTCGGCGGCCACCAGCTCGTCCTCGATCTCCGACTGCCGCGCGGGCGTGCGCGAGGCGGCGTCGACCGCGCGGGCGTACTCGCCGAGGACTGCGTAATCCGGGCCCGACTCCCCCATCACCGGCGGCGCGGATTCCACCAAACCCGCTTCATACGAGAGCTTTTCGACCCGCACGGCGGCCGCGGCCACCTGCTCGCGGGCGGTGACGGTTTCGACGCGGGCCGCGCGGAGCGCACTGGCCTCCTCGACCAGGGCGGTGAGCCGCGCCCGCCGCCGCTCGACCGTGCCGTCGGCTCCGGCGGCGGCGCGCAACCGCTCGGTGAGTTCGGCCAGCCGGCGATCGGCGGCCACGATCCGCTCGGTGGTCGCGCTCACGCGGCTCTCGCACGCACGCGCCTCGTCCTGAAGCCGGGTCTGGTCCGCCCGCAGCGTGTTCAGCTCGGCGGTGAGCCCGTCGACCAGTCCCGCCGCCCGTTCGGCGGCGGTGAACTGCCGCGTCGAATCGTCCAGCGCCGCAGCGAGTTCCGCCTTGTCGACGTCACCGCCCCGCTCGACCAGCACCTCGACGGCCCGTTCCAGCTCCGCCACCAGCTGCCCGGCTCGCTCCCGCGCGGCCTCGGCCGCCCGCTCGGTGGCCAGGGCCGCGTCCTCGTCCGCCTTGGACACCGCGTGTTCGGCGGGCCGCGCCGGATCCGGGTGCGCGTCGGATCCGCACACCGCGCACGGCTCCCCCTCGACCAGCGCCTCGGCCAGTTCCGCCGCCATCCCGGCCATGCGCTGCTCCCGCAGCGCCTGCGTCCGCTTCCACGCCTGCGCGTGCGCGGACTTCGCCTGCTCGAAAGCGGTTCCCGCCCGCGCCAGCTCGCCCCGCTTCCGCTCCAGCTCCACCGCGGCCTCCGCCGATGTCCGCAACCGCAGGCACTCGGCCTCCAGCCCGGTCAGCGCGGCCGCCGCGTCCGCGGCCCCGCGCAACCGGAACTCCACCCCCGCGACAGCTTCCGGCAACTCACCCAAACGCGCGATCAGCTTCGCCGCCCGCGCCCCCAAATCCTGCTGCTCGGTCCGCAGCCCCGCCAATTCCCGAGTCAGCTGATTCGCCGACTCCGCATCGGCCCGCACCTCATCCAGCGCCCCCACCTGCGCACTCCACCGCTGCACCGCCGCCTCGAGCCCGCCACCGGAACCGGCCGGGGGCAGGTCGACCGGTCCGGGGAGATCGGCCAGGTCTGGGGCGAGGTCGGTACCCGCGAGCTCGGCCGCGGCGAGATCAACTGCGGCCCAGCTGGTTCCGGGGAGCTCGGCGGTCGCGGGATCCAGCAGGCGGTCGGCGAGTTGTTCGGCGGCGCGGGTCGCGTCATCGGTGCGGCGGCGCAGGGCGACGGCGGCGACGCCATCGTGGTGCGCTGCGGCCTGGACCGGCCGCTGGAATTCACCAAG
>NZ_JBSGCY010000027.1:0-58702 GCF_053602115.1 Nocardia sp. NPDC004582
GCCCGCCCGCCCGCATCGGGGCCGGCGTGCAGGCCGGGGCCTTGATCGAGGCGGCCGCCGCGCACGGCCTCGCGCCGCTGAACGGCTCCTCGTTGTCGGTCGGCGTGGTCGGCTACATCCTGGGCGGCGGGGTCGGCATCCTGGCCCGCGAATACGGTTACGCCGCAGAGCATGTGCGGGCCATCGAGATCGTCACCGCCGACGGGCGGCTGCGCACGCTCGCGCCGGGCGACGAATTGTTCGGCGCGGTGCTGGGCACCGGCGGCAACTTCGGCGTCGTCACCGCGCTGGAACTGGACCTGCTGCCCGTCACCCGGGTGTACGGCGGCCAGCTCCAGTTCGACACCGCGCGGGTGGCTCCCGCGCTGGAGGCATGGCGGCTGTGGACCCAGGACGTGCCCGAGACCCTCACCTCGGCCCTCACCATGCTGACCTTCCCCGATCTCCCGCAGCTGCCCCCGCACCTGCGCGGGCGGTACGTGGCGACCATCAATATCGCGTTCACCGGCACCGAGCAGGAGGGCGAGCGCCTCGTCGCGCCGCTGCGCGCGGTCGGCGAGCGAATGACCGACGACCTGCGGATGATGCCGTACACCGAAAGCCATGCCATCTACCGGGATCCGGATCACCCGCACGCCTACACCGCCACCAACGCGCTGCTCTCGGAGCTGCCCGCCGACGCCACCGACGCCTTCCTGGAGGTGACCGGACCCGGGGCCGCGCTGCCGACGGTGGCCGGATTCCGGCACCTGGGCGGGGCGCTGAGCCGCCCGGGGCCGAACGGCATCTCGATGGACCACCGCGACGCGCGGTACATCGCGCGGGTGCTGGCCATGCCGCGGCCGGACAACGCCGAGCAGGTGCGCGAGCAGTTGGATCTGGTGCGAAAGACGGTGGCGCCGTGGACCGTCGGCCACAACCTCAACTTCCTGTACGGCGGCGGCGACCAGGCCGACGAGGCGCAGACGCGCGCCGGGTACTCCGATGCCACCTACGACCGGCTCGCGGCGCTCAAGGCGCGGTACGACCCGGCCAACCTGTTCCGCAACAACCGCAATATCCGGCCGAATTGATCGGCCGGGACTCGTAGCCCTTGCCCCGCCGCCCCTTCGCGCGGCGGGGCGAGCTGCTGTCTCACCCTTGCCGCGTCTCGGCGGTAGCGCTATCGTCGTGATATCACTTCGATACTAGGAGAGTGTCATGGAGATGCGTCGGGCCTTCCGATTGAACGGCTTCCTCGTGCTGGGGGTCTTCATCCTGCTGGTCCTCGGAATGGTGCTGGAGTCGCACGCGCTGAGCGCCGGAGCCGAAGGGGGCGCGCGGACCGTCATCGGCATCGCGCTGGGGGTGACCATCCTCGCCGCGGTGCTCGCCGCCAGCGGATTCATCACGGTGAATCCCAACCAGGCCAAGGTGATCCAGTTCTTCGGCCGCTACATCGGCTCGGTCGGCGAGGCGGGCTTCCACTGGGTGACCCCGCTGTCCAGCCGCCGCGGCATCTCGCTGCGCATCCGCAACTTCGAGACCCAGAAGCTGAAGGTCAACGACCTCGACGGCAACCCGGTCGAGATCGCCGCCGTCGTCGTCTACCAGGTGGTCGACAGCTACAAGGCCGCCTTCGCCGTCGACGACTACGAGGACTTCGTGCGCACCCAGTCCGAGACCGCGGTCCGGCACCTGGCCACCACCCACCCGTACCAGACCGACGACGCGAGCACCTCGAGCCTGCGCGACGGCGCCGAGGTCGCGGGCGAGCTGACCGCCGAACTGCGCGCCCGCACCGAACTGGCCGGCATCGAGATCATCGAGGCCCGCATCACCCACCTCGCCTACGCGCCGGAGATCGCCCAGGCCATGCTGGTCCGCCAGCAGGCCGCGCAGGTGGTCGCCGCCCGCAGCCGCATCGTGGAAGGCGCGGTCGGTATGGTCGGCATGGCACTGGACCGGCTCGCGGAACAGGGCGTGGTCGATCTGGATGAGGAGCGCAAGGCGGCGATGGTGTCCAACCTGCTGGTCGTGCTGTGCGGGGACCGCTCCGCCGCACCCGTGGTCAACGCCGGCACCCTCTACGCCTGATGTCCGCCGCCAAACGCGAGCCGAAACGCGTGCTGCTGCGCCTGGACCCGGCCGTCCACGACGCCATCGCCAAATGGGCGGCCGACGACCTGCGCAGCATCAACGCCCAGATCGAATACGCGCTCCGGATGGCGCTGCGGCAAGCGGGCCGCGAACCCAAGTAGTCACGCCACCGGCTCGGTCTCAGCTCGCTTTCTCGGTGACGAAAATGGCTGTGCCCGGAAAGATCTCGCCGCGGAGGGGGCTCCACTGGCCCCATTCGCGGTCGAGCCATTCGGGCCAGTCGGGTTCGACGATGTCGACGAGGGTGAGGCCGGCGGCGACGATCTCGCGGACGCGGTCGCCGATGGTGCGATGGTGCTCGACATAGGTGGGCTCGCCGTCGGGACCGACCTCTACATAAGGAGTGCGGTCGAAATAGGGGATGGTGGCGCGCAGGCCGCCCGGGCCGGGATCGTCGGGGAAGATCCAGCGCATGGGGTGATTGACGGAGAAGACCCAGCGGCCGCCGGGACGCAGGACGCGGTGGACCTCGCGCATCACGCGCGCGGAGTCGGCGACGAAGGGGACCGCGCCGAAGGCCGAGCAGGCCAGGTCGAAGGATTCGTCGGCGAAGGGCAAATCCTCGGCGCCCGCCTGGATCAAGGGGACGCGGGGCCCGCCCGCCGCCATCGCGGCCAGGCCGCGGTCCAGCATGGAACGGGAGATGTCGAGGCCGACGGGGTGCGCGCCGTGCGAGGCGAGCCAGCGCGAGCAGGGCGCCGAACCGCAGCCGATCTCCAGGATCCGCTTGCCCTCGATCTCGCCCAGCAGATGCCAGTCACCCTCGTGCAACCCCTCGGGGCACCACACGAACTCACCGGCGGGGGAGTCCACGCCCAGGAAGTCGGCGTGGGTCTCGTGATAGGCGGCCGCGTCGGCGTCCCACCACTTGCGGCTGGCCCGCTGGCTGGACTCGGAATCGACCTTGGCGCGGGTCACTCCCACCGTGCCGAGCAGGGCATTGGCCTGGGCGTGCCGGACGTCGTCGGGGGTGGCAGAGTGATCTTCGGACATGGGCCAACCCTAGCGAGGATTGCGATGGGACCCATGTTTGCTTGGTACAACACCCGTCGCGTACGCTGTTTTCCGCGAGTGTCTTCTGTACCCGGTTTCTCGAGACCGCGTAGAGCAGATAATCGTGCTGTGAGTCCGCAAGCTGTCTTTGGAAGTTACAGCCACGGCAGCGTTGTGCAACGTTAGATCCATTGCCCGCTGTTCGCAGCAAAACCGAAAGTCCACATGTCCACTACCGACCACAATCCGTCCGGAGCCTCCCAACACATGCCCACCACTGTCACCTCGCCGCAGGTTGCCGTCAACGACATCGGCACTGCCGAGGACTTCCTCGCCGCCATCGACAAGACCATCAAGTACTTCAACGACGGCGATATCGTCGAAGGCACGATCGTCAAGGTCGATCGCGATGAGGTCCTTCTCGACATCGGTTACAAGACCGAAGGCGTGATCCCGTCTCGCGAACTGTCCATCAAGCACGATGTCGACCCCAATGAGGTCGTTTCCGTGGGCGATGAGGTCGAGGCCCTCGTTCTCACCAAGGAGGACAAGGAAGGCCGCCTGATCCTGTCGAAGAAGCGCGCTCAGTACGAGCGGGCTTGGGGCACGATCGAGGAGCTCAAGGAGAAGGACGAGGCCGTCAAGGGCACCGTCATCGAGGTCGTCAAGGGCGGCCTGATCCTGGACATCGGTCTGCGCGGCTTCCTCCCGGCGTCGCTGGTCGAGATGCGCCGCGTCCGCGACCTCCAGCCGTACGTCGGCAAGGAGATCGAGGCCAAGATCATCGAGCTCGACAAGAACCGCAACAACGTGGTCCTGTCGCGTCGCGCCTGGCTCGAGCAGACCCAGTCCGAGGTCCGCAGCGAGTTCCTGCACCAGCTGCAGAAGGGCCAGGTCCGCAAGGGTGTGGTCTCCTCCATCGTCAACTTCGGTGCCTTCGTGGACCTGGGTGGCGTGGACGGTCTGGTGCACGTCTCCGAGCTGTCCTGGAAGCACATCGACCACCCGTCCGAGGTTGTCGAGGTCGGCAACGAGGTCACCGTCGAGGTTCTCGACGTCGATCTCGACCGCGAGCGTGTCTCCCTGTCGCTCAAGGCGACCCAGGAAGACCCGTGGCGTCAGTTCGCCCGCACCCACGCGATCGGCCAGATCGTGCCGGGCAAGGTCACCAAGCTGGTTCCGTTCGGTGCGTTCGTGCGCGTCGAAGAGGGCATCGAGGGCCTGGTGCACATCTCCGAGCTGGCCGAGCGCCACGTCGAGGTCCCGGACCAGGTTGTCGCCGTCGGCGACGACGCCATGGTCAAGGTCATCGACATCGACCTCGAGCGTCGCCGGATCTCGCTGTCGCTGAAGCAGGCCAACGAGGACTACACCGCCGAGTTCGACCCGTCGAAGTACGGCATGGCCGACAGCTACGACGACCAGGGCAACTACATCTTCCCCGAGGGCTTCGACTCCGAGACCAACGAATGGCTCGAAGGTTTCGAGAAGCAGCGTGAGGAGTGGGAGACCCGGTACGCCGAGGCCGAGCGTCGCCACAAGATGCACACCGCTCAGATGGAGAAGATGGCGGCCGACGCCGCCGCCGAGGCCGCCAACGGTGGACCGCAGAACTACTCCTCGGAGTCCGGTTCGCAGGCTGCCGCGTCGTCCTCGGACGCTCCGGCCGGTGGCTCGCTCGCGAGCGACGCGCAGCTGGCCGCGCTGCGTGAGAAGCTGTCGGGCAACGCCTGATTCGCTGATCCGCGTTAAGCGATAACGAAAGTCCCCTGGTCCCATCGACCAGGGGACTTTCGTTTACCAGCGGTTCGCTGGGCTGTCATGATGCACAGGTTGGATACGTACTGGACGTACGACCGATCCGGGTCGCCGTCCCTTCACTGTCACTTCTAACGGGAAGGCACCACCGGAGCATGGGCGTGTTCGCCGGAGTCAACAGGCGGGAATTTCTGGCGAAAGCCATGGCGGCGGGCGGTGCGGGCGCGCTCGCGTCGGTCGCCGGACCGATCATCGAAAAGGCTTACGCCGCGGACCCGGCGGGCATGGGCGGACTCGGGGACATCGAGCACTTCGTGCTGCTCATGCAGGAGAACCGGTCCTTCGACCACTACTTCGGCACCATGTCCGGGGTGCGCGGATTCGACGACCCGTCCCCGTCCTGGAACCAGTACGGGTACACCCCCGGCATCGGCCCCACCGCGGACGGCTTCCTCAACCCGTTCCGTCTCGACACCACCCGCGGCGCCAGCCTCGACGGTGAGTGCATCAACGACCCGGACCACAGCTGGGCGGCCATGCACAAGGCGTGGAACAACGGCCGCAACGACGGCTGGATGCCCATGTCCATCGCCTCGGTCGGGCCCGGAAACGCGCCTGCCGCAATGGGTTACTACACCCAGGCCGACATCCCGGTGCACTGGGACCTGGCCAACGCCTTCACCCTGCTCGACAACTACCACTGCTCGGTGCTCGGCCCGACCGACCCCAACCGGCTGTACTGGATGTCGGCTACCATCGACCCGGAGGGCCGCAACGGCGGCCCGCTGCTCGAGACGCCGACCCTGATCCCGCAGAACGCCTACAGCTGGCGGACCATGCCGGAGAACCTCTCCGATGCCGGGGTCAGCTGGAAGATCTACAACAATCGCGATGTCGGTCCGCTGTCGTCGGTGATCTTGGACGGCATGATGGGCTGCTTCAAACAGGCCGCCGACCCGAATTCCGAACTGGCCCGGCGCGGTAAGGCCCCGGCGTATCCGCAGGACTTCGCCGCCGACGTCGCCGCCAACCAGCTGCCCGCCGTGTCCTGGGTGATCCCGTCGCTGCTGAACTGCGAACATCCCGCGCTGCCACCGGCTTTCGGCGCGGTCGGCATCATGCAGGTGCTCGACATCCTCACCTCCAACCCGGCGGTGTGGGAGAAGACCGCGCTGATCATCAGCTATGACGAGAACGGCGGCTTCTTCGATCACGTCACCCCGCCGACCGCGCCCGCGGGCACGCCGGGGGAGTACGTCACCGTGCCGATCGACAAGAAGCACGAGGGCATCACCGGGCCGATCGGCCTCGGCTATCGCGTGCCGGGCCTGGTCGTCTCGCCCTACAGCCGCGGCGGCCTGGTCGCCTCGGAGACCTTCGACCACACCTCGCAGTTGCGACTCCTGGAGCGGCGCTTCGGAGTCGACGTCCCGAACCTGACGGCGTGGCGGCGCGGCGTCACCGGTGACATGACCTCGGCCTTCGACTTCGGTTCCGGCCCCGATGCTTCCAAGCCCGTGTTCGCTCCCGCGGACCGGAAGGTCAACGACGCCATCGCGCAGTGCGGTCCGAACATCGCCCTCGGGACCGCGACCGTCGGCACTCCGTACCCGGTGCCGCCCAACTCCATGCCGCGCCAGGATCCCGGCACCCGGCGCAAGCCCAGCGGCATCGTGTAATTCCGCTGCCGCGTCAGGAGACACGCGCACAACACAGTGGCTCGGTCCGGATCGGACCGAGCCACTGCGTATGTATGTGGCGAATCAGGGAGCGGTGCTGGAGGTTCCGGCGGAATCAGCCGGCGGTCGCGGGCACCCAGCGGCGGGTGACGCCGGCCTCGGGTGATTGTTTTCGCCTGGCCGTCGCGCTGTGCCTGCCCGGGCTGAACAGCGCGGTCAGCCAGGACCGTCCGTGCTCGGCGAGAGCGGCTGCGACGGCGGGGATCTCGATGCAATGCACGGTGCCCGCCAGGCCCAGACGGTGGCGACCCGTCTGGAGGTTCTTGGTGCCCACTGATGTTCCTTCTCTTGCGTGTTAACCGGCCTGAAGATCGCCTGCGGCGAACGATAGCCGAACAAAAGTGTGAGTCACCGAATTTTGCGGGGCGTGTGCCCCGGCGTGTCGGAATGTTGCCGACAAACGGTCGGGATTGGCCGGAAAAGTTGCGAAATGATCTCACCGGCATCACGGAACGGGTAAGGACTGTGCTTGCAGGTGAAACGGCGATGCCAGGTGAGCGACTCGGACCAGGCCGACCGGGCAACCCTGGCACGCACCGGAACCGGCCGCGATGCGAGACTGGTCGAATGTTGCGAATCGGTCTCACCGGAGGCATGGGCGCGGGCAAGTCCACCGTGGCCCGCATTCTCACCGAGCGCGGAGCCGTGCTCGTGGACAGCGATGTCATCGCGCGCGAGGTGGTCGCCCCCGGCACCGAGGGCCTGGCCGCCCTGGTCGCCGCGTTCGGCGCCGACATCCTCGCCGCCGACGGCAGCCTCGACCGGCCCGCCCTGGCGGCCAAGGCCTTCGCCAGCGACGAGGCCCGCGCCACCCTCAATGGCATTACCCACCCGCTGGTGGGCAAGCGCACCGCGGAGCTCATCGCCGCCGCGCCCGTGGACGGCATTGTGGTGCAGGACATTCCGCTGCTCGTCGAGAACGGCCTGGCGCCGTTCATGAACCTGGTGGTCATCGTGGACGCCGCCGAGGAGACCCGGGTGCGCCGGCTGGTGGAGTTCCGCGGCATCGACGAGGCCGACGCCCGCGCTCGAATCGCCGCCCAGGCCACCGACGCCCAGCGCCGCGCCACCGCCGACGTTCTGCTCGACAACAATGGCGCGACCGGACTCATCGACGCCGAGGTGCACCGGCTGTGGGACGAGCGCCTGGTGCCCTTCGAACGCAATCTGCGCACCCGCACGCCCGCTGCGCGGCCGGAACTGCCCGTGGTGGAAGCGAATCCGGAGTGGCCCGCCCAGGCGCGGCGGGTGATCGCGCGTCTCGCACTGGCGTGCGCGGCCGACGCGGCGAGCATCGAGCATGTCGGGGCGACCGCCGTGGCGGGTAAGCCCGCGGCCGACGTCCTCGACATCCGGATCACGGTCGCGGCCGGGGTGGCCCCGGACGCGCTCCGGGATCGCTTGGCGGACATCGGTTTTCCGCCGGTGGCCGCGGACCGGGTGCCGGCCGCGGGCGTCGAGCTCGCGGCGGGGGAGCGGCTGCACGCCAATGCCGACCCGGGCCGTGCGGTCAACCTGATCATCGGCGCCTAGACGTCGAGAAGGGGCCGTCCGCACCTCTCGGTGCGGACGGCCCCTGGTTCCTCGGTCTACATCCAGGTGAGCGTGATGCCCTTGGACGCCAGCCAGTCCTCGAAACTGTGTCCGTGCGCGGCGATTCCGTCGATGGTGGCGGTGGCGGACTCGATGGCCTGCTGGGCCTCGGTCAGGGTCAGGTAGTCGGCGGCGTGGGCGGCCAGCAGCTCGTCCACGTCGAGTAGCTCCACCTCGCGGCCCTGGCGCACCACCAGGTCCAGGTAATGGTCCACCGACTTCCACCGCTTCGGCCCGACCTGGGCGAACTCGCCGATGTCGATGTAGTAGTCCTGGTCGCGCAGATGCGCGGGGGTGAAGTGGAAGACGGTGGCGCGCAAGGACACCGTGGGCAACAGCCAGGATTCGATGTAGTGGAACTCGGGATGGTCCGAGGTGCGGGCCATGTACAGCCCCCACGGCTCCACCTGATAGCGCTCCACCTGCCGCACGAAACCCTTGGGATCGATATTGGTGAGCTCGTCGATATTGAAGTACTCCACCTTGGGTCGGTGCAGATCCACCGCGGGCGCCCGAGTCATGCCATTCAGCATCGCCTGTCGAGCGGCGGCCGTCCAGGGGAGCGGGGGTGGCGTCGCTCGCAGATTGCTGGAATCCGGCGCGGACCGGGGCGAATATTCCGAAAACTCCATTTGAAGCGAACGTGTTTCGCTATTGTTCGGTTGCGCTGTATCGTCGCGCACGACGACCCGCCATTTCGTGGGCGGGGCCTCAACCGTAAGGGAATACCTGCATGAGCGAACAGAACACCCGTGCCCGTCGGGTCGGCATGGGCCTCACGACCTTCGGCGCGGTGGCCGGGACCATCGTCCTGGCCGCGCCCCAGGCCGGTGCGTGGCCGACCGGCCTCGAGGTTTCCGGCACCAGCCACAATGTCGGCTGCTCCTACACCCTGACCGCGTCCATCGATGTGGACCGGCTGCTGTCGGTGGCCTTCCGTGACAACGGCACCGAGCTGCCGGGCAGCCCGGTCACCCCGTCGCTGCTGAGCGGCAAGGTCACCATCAACTGGACTCCGAGCACCGCGGGCAAGCACACGCTGACCGTGACCCAGACCCTGATCTCGAAGTCGATCGACGTCGACGTGGCCCCGGCCAACCCGCTGACCAGCACCGGCAGCGTGGGCTGCGGTCTGAGCGGCGGCTCGAGCAACCTGATCCCGAGCCTGTCGGGCGGCCTGAACGGTGTGCTGCCGAGCATCTCCGGCTAGTCGGAGGGCGGAGATACCCCCAAGACCTCGCCCGGTCCGGATCCCTCCGGACCGGGCGTTGTCGTTCCGGTACCGGATCAGAGCCAGGTGAGGGTGACGCCCTTGGTGGCGAGCCAGCGGTCGACATCGTGCCCGCACGCGCCGAGGCCGTCGACCACCGCGGCGGCCCGCTCGATGGCCCGGTGGGTCTGCGCGGTGTCGAACTGCCCGGCCGCGTGCGCGGTCAGCAGGTCGTCGATGCCGAGCAGCTCGGGCGCGCGGCCCGGCCGGGCGACCACGTGCAGGTAGTGGCTCTCGGCCCGCCACCGCTTGTCCTCGCACGGCCCGTACTCGCCGATGTCGAGGTAGTGGGTCTGGGACCGATCGTGACCCGGGCGCAGGTGATACACCGTGGCGCGCAGCGACAGCTCGGGCAGCAGCCAGGATTCGACGTAGTGGTACCGCGGATTGTCCACTGTCCGTTCGATATACAGACCGAACGGTTCGGCGTGTAAACGCTCCACGGGGTGTAGAAACCCGCGATAATCGGTCCACGACAGATCCGCGAGATTGAAATACTCGAGTCTGGGGCGATGCGGGGACACCGCGGGGGTGTCATCGGTCGTCCGGTACGGGCGCGCGCCATTGGTGGAATTCCGCTGCGGCGTAAACAAACCGGTCATCGCCATGCCTTCTCTCGAATCGTGCGACCAGCGAGCTCAGAGTACACCCGGAACCGGGGATTCAAACCGCCGTGAACGGACTGAGATCTACGCGACACCGATCGTCGCGGGCGACGTGAAATCCGTTGGGGTAACGGTCAATTCAGACATTGGAAGTCCTTTACCGAAATGAGTACCGGACTAGAGAATTCGGAGCCGCGGCGCGCCTGGACGGGTGGGCTCCGCGCGGGCAGCCATCGCGCGGCGACGCGGTGATCGTGACCGGCGCCACCGGGGGTCCGCCCTCGGTGAACAGGCGAGCGGCTGAGTGTTCTTGTCGGTGGTCCGTCCTAGGCTGGTGTCATGGCTTTCGCAACCGAGATCCCGGACGACCTGCCGCTGGCCCATTCGGAGCATCGGCCCATCGGTGAGGTCGAGCGGACCGACAGCCAGTTCCAGGTGGTCAGCGAGCACGTTCCGGCCGGTGACCAGCCGGCCGCCATCGCCGAACTCGAGCGGCGCATCCGCGCGGGGGAGAAGGACGTGGTGCTGCTCGGCGCCACCGGTACCGGTAAGTCGGCGACCACGGCCTGGCTGATCGAGCGGTTGCAGCGGCCCACCCTGGTCATGGCCCCCAACAAGACCCTCGCCGCGCAGCTGGCCAACGAGCTGCGCGAGATGCTGCCCAACAACGCGGTCGAGTACTTCGTCTCGTACTACGACTACTACCAGCCCGAGGCGTACATCGCGCAGACCGATACCTATATCGAGAAGGACAGCTCGATCAACGACGACGTGGAGCGGCTGCGCCACTCGGCGACCTCGAGCCTGCTCTCGCGCCGCGACGTGGTGGTGGTCGCCTCGGTGTCGTGCATCTACGGCCTCGGCACGCCGCAGTCCTACCTGGACCGGTCGGTGCAGCTGGAGGTCGGCACCGAGATCGACCGGGATCGGCTGCTGCGCCTGCTGGTGGACGTGCAATACACCCGCAACGACATGTCGTTCACCCGCGGCAGTTTCCGGGTGCGCGGCGACACCGTCGAAATCATTCCCTCGTACGAGGAATTGGCGGTGCGCATCGAATTCTTCGGCGACGAGATCGAGGCGCTCTACTATCTGCATCCGCTGACCGGTGACGTGGTGCGCCAGGTGGATATGGTCCGGATTTTCCCGGCCACCCATTATGTGGCGGGTCCCGAGCGTATGGAGCGCGCGGTGCGCGACATCGAGGCCGAACTCGAGACGCGGCTGGCGGATTTGGAGAAGCAGGGCAAACTGCTGGAGGCGCAGCGGCTTCGGATGCGCACCCAATACGACCTGGAGATGATCAAGCAGGTCGGTTTCTGTTCGGGTATCGAGAACTATTCGCGGCATATCGACGGGCGGCCCGCGGGTTCGGCGCCGGCGACCCTGCTGGATTACTTCCCCGAGGATTTCCTGCTCGTCATCGACGAATCGCACGTGACCGTGCCGCAGATCGGCGGCATGTACGAGGGCGACATGTCGCGCAAGCGCAACCTGGTCGAGTACGGCTTCCGGCTGCCGTCGGCGGTGGACAACCGGCCGCTCACCTGGGAGGAGTTCGCCGAGCGGATCGGGCAGGCGGTGTACCTGTCAGCCACCCCCGGCCCGTACGAATTGGGGCAGACCGGCGGCGAATTCGTCGAACAGGTGATCCGCCCGACCGGTCTGGTGGACCCGCACGTGGTGGTCAAGCCGACCAAGGGACAGATCGACGATCTGGTGCACGAGATCCGGCTGCGGACCGAACGCGACGAACGCGTCCTGGTCACCACCCTGACCAAGAAGATGGCCGAGGACCTCACCGACTACCTGCTCGGGCTCGGGGTGCGGGTGCGCTATCTGCACTCCGAGATCGACACCCTGCGCCGCGTCGAATTGCTGCGGCAGTTGCGTCTGGGCGAATACGACGTACTGGTCGGCATCAACCTGCTGCGCGAGGGCCTGGACCTGCCCGAGGTCTCACTGGTCGCCATTCTGGACGCCGACAAGGAAGGCTTCCTGCGCTCGTCGACCAGTCTCATCCAGACCATCGGCCGCGCGGCGCGCAATGTGTCCGGGGAGGTCCACATGTACGCGGACAAGATCACCGACTCCATGCGCCACGCCATCGACGAGACCGAGCGCCGCCGGGCCAAGCAGGTCGCCTACAACGAAGAGCGCGGCATCGATCCGAAACCGTTGCGCAAGAAGATCGCCGACATTCTGGATCAGGTGTACCGCGAGGCCGAGGAGACCGAGGTCGAGGTGGGCGGCTCGGGCCGCAATGCCAGCCGCGGCCGTCGCGCCCAGGGCGAACCCGGGCGGGCGGTGAGCGCGGGCGTCTACGAGGGTCGCGACGTGGCGAACATGCCGCGCGCCGAACTCGCCGACCTGATCAAGGACATGACCGCGCAGATGATGAACGCGGCCCGCGAGCTGCAGTTCGAGCTCGCCGGTCGCCTCCGCGACGAGATCGCCGACCTGAAGAAGGAACTGCGCGGCATGGACGCCGCCGGATTGTCGTGAGGCGGAACACCTTCGGCGGCACGGGTTGCCAAGTGCCGGCGGCTCCGAGCCGTCCGCTAAAGGCCCGGAGAGGCGGCACTAGCCATCCACTCGTCGACCCGGCGTTCGGCCTCTTCGCGGGAGACGTCCTCGACGCGCGTCATGACGATCCAGCGGTGGCCGAAGGGGTCCATGACGCGGCCGTAGCGGTCACCGGTGACGAAGGTCTGCGGCTCAGAGACGAAGCGGGCGCCGTGCTCGGTGGCCAGCTTCGAGACCGCGTCCACGTCGGGGCAGTAGTGCACGACGCTGGTGTGGACCCAGTCGTCGGCGGGGGCGCGCAGGCCCTCGTCGGGAATGGGCATGCCCACCTGGATGGTGGAGTCGCCGATCAGCAGTTCGGCGTGCGCGGCCTGGCCGTCGGGAAGATCGTTGCGGCTCAGCACTTTCGCACCGAACACGGCGCGGTAGAAGTCGATGGCCGCATTGGCGTCGGGGACGGCCAGGAAGCAGGTGATGGAGTGGTAGTCCTGTGGGATCGGATGCACCGTTTCGCTCATGGTCACTACCTTCCTCGGCGCGGCCGCGATGGTCTTGTAAGAAGGCGACAGGGGCGATGACCAGCGCCGGCAATCACGAAAACCGGTTCGGGCCACGGCCGGTGCCGCCGCCGGAGACGGCCAAGGGCATCCTGCGGCCGCGCCAGCAGAACGCCGCCAACAACCACGCCCGCCTGCCCGCGGGCGAGCGGGTGTCGCGCTATGTCGAGTGGTACTGGGCGGTCCGCTGGGACCGCCGCGGTGAGCCGCCGTTCTACGCCGAGGTGCTGCCGTACCCGTGCGTGAACCTGACCTTCGAGCGCACCCACGAGCGCACCGGCGCCTTCGTCACCGGGGTGTGGACCACCAAGTACGTGCGCGAATTGGCCGGGGCGGGTGAGACGTTCGGGGTGAAGTTCCGGGCGGGCGGCTTCGGCGCGTTCACGGGCCTGGATGTGGGCGCGCTGAGCGACACCTCGGTCCCGGCGGCCGAGATCTTCCCCGCCGCGGACGCCTTGGCCGAGGCCGTGCTCGCCACCGAGGACGCGCTGATCCGCCGCGATCTGATCGAGGACTTCCTGGTGACGGCCCAGGGCGAGGAGGGTGACCAGAGCGCCTACCGCCAGGTCCTGCTGATCATCGAGGCCATGGAGCATGATCGTGATCTGACCCGGGTGGACCAGGTCACCGAGCGTTTCGGTATCCCGATCCGCACCCTGCAGCGGTTGTTCCGCCGCTACGTCGGCGGGAGCCCGAAGTGGGTGCTGCGCCGGTATCGGCTGCAGGACGGCGCGCATCTGCTGGCCGAGGGCCGCACGTCCGACCTCGCCGCCCTGGCTCTCGACCTGGGCTATTTCGATCAGGCGCACTTCTCCAACGAGTTCGCCAAGGAGATCGGAATGGCTCCGCTCGAATACGCCCGCATCTCGCTACCATCCTGACAAACTGGCTGGTACGGGAATACCGGTGAATCTGATGAAGTTGGTTGCCATGTCATCCAATGGCGTATCGATCATCGAAGGAGCGGGCCATGGACGTGCTGGTTTTGATCGGACGGATCCTGTTCGCGTTTCTCTTCCTCGGCTCGGGTTTCGGGCATCTGGCGCAGCGTGCGTCGATGGCGCAATACGCGCAGTTCAAGGGGATTCCGATGCCCACGCTGGCGGTCCCGGCCTCGGGCGTGCTGCTGCTGGCCGGCGGGCTGAGCGTGCTGCTGGGCGTCTGGGCCGACCTCGGCGCACTGCTGCTGATCCTGTTCCTGGTGCCGACCGCCTTCCTGATGCACGCGTTCTGGAAGGAGACCGATCCCGAGGCCAAGCAGGGCGAGATGGTGCACTTCAACAAGGACATCGCGCTGGCGGGCGCGTCGCTCATGCTGTTCGCCTTCTTCGCCCACACCGGCCACGATCTCGGATTGACGCTCACCGGACCGCTTTTCAGCCTCTCCTAGGAAATCCGCGGCGACCGGCAAAACGAAGTCACTGTTTCCCGGGCCGTTCGTTGTGACGTGACACAACGAACGGCCCGCGGACATTTCGGGCTTGTGACGAATCTCCCAGGCGTGCAAGGCTGTTGACATTGTGTGTTCCGCGTCGCGGTGGCCGGGAAATATGCTGGTAGCCGGGGCCCTGTTCGGAGCGTGCCGGGAATGTCACAGTCGCTGATCCCGCCACGCGGTGTGATGTGTTGCGATATCGAATATTTCCGCCGGTTATGCCGCTATTGTCAGGCGAAGTTGCCGCGGTGAAAACCCCACTGTCGAGGAATCCGCGGCCCCGACCCTTGTACTTGGAGGAGAAATGACCGCCTACCGGACGATCGTCGTCGGTACCGATGGCTCGGACTCGTCGTACGTCGCCGTCGAGCGGGCCGCGGCTCTGGCCGGCGACGAGGGCGCCACGCTGTACATCGCCTGCGCCTACTTCCCGACCGACGACCGCGATGTCGCCGCGGCCGCGGACGTGCTGAAGGACGAGGCCTACCAGGTGCGCGGCTCCGCGCCCACCAGTGAGATCCTGCGCGTCGCCCGCGACAAGGCCGTCGCCCTGGGCGCGGTGAACGTCGTGGAGAAGCCTGTCGTCGGCGAGCCGGTCGAGTCGCTGCTGGACCTGGTGAAGGACGTGGAGGCCGACCTGCTGGTCGTCGGTAACCGCGGCCTCAACACCCTGGCCGGTCGCCTGCTCGGCTCGGTGCCCTCGGACGTGGCCCGCAAGTCGCGCTGTGACGTGCTGATCGTGCACACCGTGCGCTGATCCCACCCGCGTGACCGGGGGCCGTGGCCCCCGTGATTCGGACGAAGAAGAAGCGGCCGAGCCCGATCCGGGCTCGGCCGCTTCGCTGTTCACGGCGGGTCAGGACAGCCGGCGCAGGACCTCCGGCAGGTCCTCGGTGTGCACGACCGCCAGCCGCTGGGTGGCGCGGGTCAGCGCCACGTACAGGTCGTTGAGGCCGCGCGGCGATTCGCTCAGGATCCGGTGCGGTTCCACGAGGACGACCGCGTCGAATTCCAGGCCCTTCACGTCATGGACGGTGAGCACCCGCGTCGAATCATCGGACAGGTGAGCCAGTTCGGCGGCCAGGTCGTGCGGCACGATGACCGCGGTGGTGCCGGGATGCTCGGCCTCGGCCGCGATCAGCCGCTTGACCTCGTCGGCCAGCTCGCCCACGGTCACCCGGGTCGCGGCGGGCGCGAAACCGGCGTCGCGCACCGAGCGCGGCGCGGGCGCGGCCGGATCGATGGCGGCCAGCACGTCGGCGGCCACCGCCATGATCTCCGAGGGCGTGCGGTAGTTGACGGTCAGCTCGGTGAGCTTCCAGCGTTTGGCCACATACGGTTCCAGCACTTGCTGCCACGACGACGCGCCCGCCGGATCGCCGGTCTGGGCGACGTCGCCGACCGCGGTGATCCACCGATTCGGGATGCGGCGCATGACCATCCGCCACGCCATGGCCGAAAGTTCCTGCGCCTCATCGACGATGACGTGACCGTAGGTCCAGGTGCGGTCCCCGGCGGCGCGTTCGGCGGTGGTCTGGCGGGTGCGGACCTGCTGGCGCTCGGCGAGCTGGGAGGCGTCGATGAGGTCGTAGGCCATGAGCAGTTCGGGATCGAGGTCGTCCTCGAGATCCTGTGGCGCGGAACCGGTCAGGATGTCGAGGGCGTCCTGCGCCTCGGCGAGCTGGGCACGCCAGCGGCGGCGGGCGCGTTCGCGTTCCTCGCTGTCGTCGATGCCGAGCAGTTCGGCCAGTTCGTCGAGCAGCGGCGCGTCGGCGTCGCTGAACTCGCCGCTGTCGGAGCGGTGCAGTTCGGCCCGATCGGCCGCGCTGAGTCCGCCGGCGGCGTTGGCCAGGCGCTTGGGGTCGGCCCACAGCCCGCCCAGCACCTCCTGCGGGGTGAGGATGGGCCACAGTCCGGCGATGGCGCGCTGGATCTCGGCATCGGCGCGCATCTCGTCGCGGATCTCGGTGAGATCGGTCTGGCTCAACAGGTTTCGCCCGCCCAGCGGGTTGGAGCCGATGGCGGCGGCGAGCTGATCGGTGAGCGCGTCCACGACCGCGGCGGCGAAGATGGGCCGAGCCAGGTTGTGCGGGCGGCGCGAGGAGCGGGCCCGGCCGCGGGCCTTGGTGACGATCTTGCGGTCGAGTTCGAGCTGATGCCCGTCGAAGTAGAGCGGGATGGTCTCGCGCGGCACGTCCTGCCAGTCGCGCACCGCCTTCTTGAGCACCTCGAGCATGTCGAGGGAACCCTTGAGTTCCCCGGCGCGCAGCGAATCCTCCAGTGTCGCTTGCACTCCCGGATACAGATTGCCGACGGTGGACAGCAGCACCCCGGTCTCGCCGAGCGAGGGCAGCACCTGACCGATGTAGTCGAGGAAGGTGGAGTTCGGGCCGATGATCAGCACACCGGCCTTGTCCAGCTGCTGGCGGTAGGTGTAGAGCAGGTAGGCGGCGCGGTGCAGCGCCACCGCGGTCTTGCCGGTGCCGGGACCGCCCTGCACCACCAGCACGCTCTTGTGCTCGGAGCGGATGATCGCGTCCTGCTCGCTCTGAATGGTCTCGACGATGTCGTTCATGTGCCCGGTGCGGGCGGCGTTGAGGGCGGCCAGCAGCGCGCTCTCGCTGCCGACGCCGCCGTCACCGCCGATCGCGCCCGCGGCCTGAGCGGCCTCCAGGCTCAGGTACTCGTCGTTGACCCCGGTGACCTGGCGGTTGCGGGAGCGGATGTGGCGCCGCCGGGTCACCCCGTCGGGGGCGGCGGTCGTGGCCAGATAGAACGGCCGGGCCAGGGGAGCGCGCCAGTCCAGCAGCAGTGTCTCGTAGTCGGCGCTCTCGTCGAGGATGCCGATGCGGCCGATGTAGCGGTTCTCGCCGTCGCCGTCGTTCTCGCCCGGGGCGATGTCGATGCGGCCGAAGCACAGGCCGTGCTCGGCGGCGTCGTACTTGGACAGATCCTCGGAGTAGAGCTGGGTGAACGACTCGCGCTCACTGCGGGCCTGCGGGGTGCCACCGGTTTCCAGGAGCACGGTGCGCAGCCGCCGCTGGGCGTAGGCGCGCATGCCGTCGAGCTGTTCGTAGAGCTTCGTGAGGTACTGCTGCTCGCGTTCCAGGTCCGGGGATGCCGCGTCAGCGGAATCGGGCACAGAACGCTCCTCGGTGAGGTCGGGCAAGACGGAACTCCTTGTTCACCACGCCGCCGTGCGGGACGGCGCGCGAAGCATCGAGAACAGAGTTGTCGAGTCTAGTGCGCCTTGCTTGCCCGCGCCGTATCGCCAGGTGACGAGGCGTGGGTGACCGGGTTACGAGGCGTGGGTGCTGTCGGTGCGATGCGCCAGCGCGGCGTTCTGGTGGTTGAGCGGCTTGACCCGGTACATGGCCAGGTCGGCGTCGTGCAGCACGGCCTCGGGCGTGCGGGTGTCACCGGCGTGCAGGTGGGTGACGCCGATGGAGGCGTCGACCTGGATCCGGTGCCCGCGCGCGATGATCGGCTCGGAGGTCGCGTGCCGCAGCCGGGCGATGAGGGCGTCCAGATCGTCGCCGAGGGTGCGCCCGGACAGCAGCACCAGGAATTCGTCGCCGCCGATGCGGCCCACCACGTCGTCGGAGCGCAGCCCGCGCTGCAGCCGTTGCGCCACGATCTGCAGCACGGTGTCGCCGATGGCGTGGCCGAGGGTGTCGTTGATGGTCTTGAACCCGTCCAGGTCGACGAACAGCACGCTCGACACCGGCAGCGTCTCGGTCGTGCCCAGCGCCGCCGCCAGCCGCGACAGCACCAGCGACCGGTTGGCCAGTCCGGTGAGCGGATCGTGGGTGGCCTGGTACTCCAATTGCCTGCGGCTGGCCCGGAATTCGGTGATGTCGTTGAACGAGGACACCGCCGGGGAGTTCGGGTCCCGGGGGTTGAGCAGGCGGCTGTTGGCCGAGAGCCAGCGCCGCTGTCCGTCGGGCCGGTCCAGCCCGAACACGAACCGCGTCACGTCCTCGCCGGTGGCCAGGGTGCGGATGACCGGATACCAGGTCGAGGGCATGGGCTGGGCGTTCGCGTCGAGCAGGCACAGCGGCAGGTCGTCGATGTGGGTGCCGATCAGGTCCTCGGCGTCGTAGCCGAAGATGCGGCGCGCGGCCGGGTTCGCGGATTCGATGCGGCCGTCGCGGTCGATCACCACCACGCCCTCCTCGAGTTGCGACACCACGGAGGTGAAGAACTGCTCGGCGCGCCGCTGCGCGGCCTCGGCGCGGCGCTGCGGGGTGAGGTCGTGCACGACGACCTGATAGGCCAGGTGGTCGTGCCAGGCGGTCAGCACCGATACGGTCTCGACCTCCACCGACCGCCCGTCGCAGCGCAGCAGGGTCATCTCGGTGGGGTCGGAGGCGGTGCCGGCGATGGTGAGGCGGCGGATGCGGTCGAGCATGGGCGCCACCGACGGCGGCGCGACGAAATCGGTGACCGGCCGGCCGATGACGTCCTCGGGTTCGGGGGCCGCGAGCATGCGCAGCAGGGCCGGATTGGCGTAGACGATGGTTCCGCGTTCGTGGACCACGATGCCGTCCGGGCTGTAGTCGACCAGTGACCGGTAGCGCTGGGCCAGCTGTTCGGCATCGGACGGGAGGTTTGCCTGTTCGTTACCCACCATGTCGTACACCCCCTGATCGTCAGTGCGGAACACGTCGATGGAGCACGCCACCATTCTGTTATCTAAAAATTTGCTGGTGCAGCTTGCCGACCGTATTGAATGAATTACCGGAGAGGAGTAACGCAATGCCTGGCACTATCCCCGTCCCGATTGCCGACGGTCAGCATCAAGATCATATGACGATTGCCGGTATCGGTGCCGTGACCGGGTACGGCTGGGGCCGAGAAACCCTCTGGGAGGGTTTGCTGAGCGGCAAGTCCGCGGCCCGGCTACATCCAGGGTACGGGCCCGGACGCGATCGGCACGGGTGGGTTTCCCGCGTGCCGGACGGCGGCGATCCGGACCTGCCGCCGAGTCGCTACCTGCGCGCGACCCTGGACTCCGCCCGCGAAGCGGTCACCGACGCCCGCGCCCGCGGCTGGCGGCCCGGCCGGACCGTCGGACTGCTGCACGCGATCGTGCTCGGCAACCTCGACGAATGGCAGGACTTCTTCACCGTCGATCACGGACAGCGGCGCTCGCGCGACTATCTGCGGCTGATCCCCTCGACCCCGGTGTCGATGCTGATGAGCGAGTTCGGTTTCCACGGCCCGGCCATGAATGTCAGCGCCGCCTGCTCCTCGCTGAACGCGGCTCTGGTCACCGCGCGATTATGGATCGACCACGGCATGGCCGACGACGTGCTGGTGGTGGCCACCGATCTGTCGGCCTCCCCGGACATGGTGCAGGCCTTCGTGAATCTGGGCGCCGCGGTCTTCGACGCCGATCCGCTCGAGGCGTGCCGGCCGTTCCAGGAGGGCAGCCGCGGTTTCGTCTTCGGCGAGGCGTCGATCGCGATGCTGCTGACCCGCGACGCCGACCGCCCGTACGCGGCGGTGCTGGGCGGGGCGATGTCCAGCGACGGGTACCACGTCATCTCGGTGGAGCCGTCGTACGAGCAGATCTTCGACTGCGTGCACCGCGCCCTCGCCGCGGCCGGCGTGAGCCCCGAGCAGATCGCCTGCCTCAATGCCCACGCCTCCGGCACCGCCCAGTGCGACGCGGCCGAAACCGCGCTGCTGGCCCAGATTTTCGACGATCGCCCGCAGGTGACGGCGCTCAAACCGCTGGCCGGGCACTGCCAGGCCGCCTCGGCCGGGATCGAGGTGGCCGCCGCGGCCATGGGCTACGAGCGCGGGCTGCTGGTGTCCGCGCCGATCGTGGCGCCCGCGCATGCCCGCCTGCTGGACGGCGTGCAGCCGGGCATCGGCGGCCTCACCCTGAAGACCGCACTCGGCATGGGCGGCAACAACAGTGCGGTGGTGCTCGGTCCCGCCGGGTGACGGCGATCGGTGCGGCGTGACGGCGGTCAGTGCAGGGTGACGGCGGTGGGTGCAGAGTGACGGCGGTCAGTGCAGCGGCACCGACCAGTGCAGTTTGGTTCCGGTGGTGGTGGGGTCCTCGTCGTCGCCGTTGGCGTTGCGGCGCGGATATACCGCCAGCCGCCCGCCCGACTGTTCGGCGCGCCGCGCCAGATTGGTGAGTCCGCTCGGCGTGATCGAGTCCGGGATCCCGCGGCCGTTGTCGGCGACCACGATGGTGAGATCGTCGGCCACCCCGATGTCGATGGTGATGGTGTCGGCCCCCGAATGCCGGACCGCGTTCGAGACGGCCTCGCGCACAACGGCTTCCGCGTGATCGGCGAGCGCCGGCTCGACCACCGACAGCGGGCCGGTGATGTGCATGAGCGCCCGGATGTCGGTGGCGCTGGTCTGCTGTTTGACCGCGCGCTCGATGCGCTGGCGCAGCCGGGTGCTGTGCCCGTCGCCGCCGTGCAGGTCGAAGATCGAGGTGCGGATCTCCTCCACCACGTCCTGCAGATCGTTGATCGCGTCCGCGAGCCGGCGTTGCACTTCGGGAACCCGGGCGCGCGGCACCGTGCCCTGCAGCGCCAGCCCGATGGCGAACAGCCGCTGGATGACGTGGTCGTGCAGGTCGCGGGCGATGCGGTCGCGGTCGGTGAGGATGTCGAGTTCGCGCATGCGCCGCTGCGCCACCGCCAGCTGCATGGCCAGCGCGGCCTGATCGGTGAAGGCGGCGATCAGCTCCACCAATTCGTCGGAGTAGGGCGCGGATTCGGCCGAGCGCAGCGTGATCAGCACGCCCAGGGTGGAATCGGGGGTGTGCAGCGGCAGCACCAGGGCCGGGCCGATATCGGCGATCGGGGTGCCCAGGTCGATGTGGCGGCCGTCGTCGAAGCGCAGCGGGGTGCGGGTGGTGAGGGCTTGGCCGACCGCGGTCTCGATGGTGCGCACCGCGTGCCCGGCGGGCGGCTCGCCCGGCCCGGACCACTGCGCGACCACCAGCTCGGTGACCTTCTCGGGTGCTTCGTCGGGATCGGCGACCACGGCCAGCAGCGCCTGCTGGGAGGCGGTGAGTTCGCGCGCGTGCGCGACCACGTGCGCGAGCACCTTGCTGGGTTCGGTGTCGGCGAGGAATTCGGTGGCGATGTCGCGGGTGGCCTCGATCCAGGCCTGGCGGGTGCGGGCCTGTTCGTAGAGCCGGGCATTGTCGACGGCGATACCGGCCGCGGCCGCGAGCGCCTGCAGCAGCACCTCGTCGTCCTCGGTGAAGGGGTGCCCGCCGGATTTCTCGGCGAGATACAGGTTTCCGAAGATCTCGCCGCGAATGCGCACCGGCATGCCCAGCAGGGTGCGCATGACCGGATGGTGTTCGGGGAAGCCGACGGCGACCGGATGGCGGGTCAGGTCGTCCAGGCGCAGCGGTTCGGGCTTGTCGAGCAGGAGCCCGAGCACGCCGTGGCTCTCGGGCATCGCGCCGATCTTGACCCGGGTCTGCTCGTCGATGCCGTGGAAGATGAACTGGCTGGGCTGCTGTTCGTGCCCGAGCACCGCCAGCGCCCCGTAGCGGGCGTCGACCAGGATGGTGGCGGCGCGCACGATGGTGCTCAGCGTCTGGTCCAGGTCCAGGCCGGAGGTGACCAGCAACATCGCCTCGACCAGCCCGTCGATCCGATCGCGGGCGTCGATGATCTGTTCGACTCGGTCCTTGACCTCGGTGAGCAACTCGCGTAATCGCAGCTGCGACAGCGTTTCACGCACCGAGTAAGGGCCGGTGCGGGGAGTGTCGTGCATGTGTGTCCTGCGGTCCGGCGGATACGCCACGTCAGCGCGATTCTATGCGCGCCGCGGTTGCCGCGCGGTTGTCATGCCGAACGTGGTTGTCCCGTACGCAATTTCGATGCCAGCACGGCCGCCTGGGTGCGGCGTTCCATGCCGAGTTTGGCCAGCAGGCGCGAGACGTAGTTCTTGACCGTCTTCTCCGCCAGGAACATCCGTTCGGCGATCTGCCGGTTGGTCAGGCCGTCGCCGAGCAGGTCGAGCAGCTTGCGTTCCTGATCGGTCAAACCGGCCAGCGGGCCGTCGAATTCGGTGCTGCGCCGCAGCCGGGCCATGAGGGCGGCCGCCGCGCGATTGTCCAGCAGCGAGCGGCCCGCGCCCACCTCCTTGATCGCCTTGGCCAGCTCCATGCCCTTGATGTCCTTGACCACGTAGCCGCTGGCGCCGGCCAGGATGGCGTCCATCATGGCCTGCTCGTCGGTGTAGGAGGTGAGGATCAGGCAGCGCAGATCGTCGATGTCGGCCAGCAGGTCCCGGCACAGTTCGATGCCGTTGCCGTCGGGCAGGCGCACGTCGAGCACCGCCACGTCGGGGCGCAGCGCCGGGATCCGGGCCAGCGCCTGGGCGACGTCCCCGGCCTCGCCGACCACGGTCAGCTCGGGGTCCTCCTCCAGTAGATCGGTCAGACCGCGGCGGACGATCTCGTGATCGTCGACCAGGAAGACTTTGATCACGACGGCCTCCAGGATGTCGGTGCAGCGCGGTCGGTTCGCGCGCGCGTGCGCGAACGATCCCGGCCAACGTAACGCGTGGCGCGGCAACGGGATACCGCCGAAGGTCCCTAATTTCCGAGCGAATCGGCGGCCCCGAGATCTTTTGTCGGAGACTTTTCCCCGAAAGTGGTCTGGTTTGGGACCTTCGGCACTGTCGGGCCCGACTGACCTGTGTTGCCATGGAGTTCGGTTGCCGGGTCGGATACAGGGAGAGCGGGGTCGGCTATGGGCGCGTTCGATGTGTGGTCGAGTGGAATCGATCCGGATTTCGTGGTGACCACGCACGGGCCCGTCCCGTCGGGGGAGGTGACCCGGGTGGTGCGCGGACTGGGCCGGGTATTGCGCCGCCACGGGGTCGACGGGCCGGTGCGGGCACGCCTGCACTGGCCCGATCCCGACGACGGCGACCCGGAGGACGGCACCACCCTGGTGCAGGCGAGTGTCCGAGCGCTGGGGAAGGCGTTCCGGGTACAGGTCGCCGGGCCGGGGCGGTTCGCCGCCACCTTCGCACTGGAACGTCTCGATCTGCGGCTGGGCTGCCCGCCGGACGAATTGTCCCGGCCCTGGCCGGATCCCGCGCGGCCGTCGCTGTCCGCGGTCACCGAAGTCCGCCCGATCGTGCGGCGCAAGGACTGCCGACTACAGGTGGCCACGCCCGCGGCGGCGGCACGGGTGCTCGACGCCATGGACTACGACGCGCACCTGTTCATCGACGCCGACACCGGATCCGAGGCGGTGGTCTGCTGGACCGGGCCGCTCGGGGTGCGCACGCTGGGCCGTCCGCGCGACGGCGTGCCCGTGCTGCTCGAGGACGAGGCGGTGGCCCGGCTGTGCCTGGGCGGGCTGCCGTACCTGTTCTTCATCGACGCCGACGTCCGCCGCGGACGGCTGCTCTACCGCCGCTTCGACGGCGACCTGGCCCTGGTCACCGCGGCCGGGTCCGAGGATCGCGCCCGCGATCGGGAGCGGGCGCGGCAGCCGCGGGTGATCTCGAGCTGTGTGCGCCGCGCGCTGCCCAGCGCGGCCGGGACCGCCGGCGCGATCACCGAGCGCTCGGCCTGAGCCGCTGCGGGCGACATCACCCTCGGTGGTCGCAATAAACACACTGTGACCAGCGTTTCAACCCGCGTATCCACACTTGTCGGTGGGTGCCCCTAGCATGGCGTCGGGGGTATGTCTGGATGCCGGAACGTTGGAAGGATGGCCAGGTGGCGGATCGCCTGACGGTGCGCGGAGCGCGGGAGCACAACCTCAAAGGGGTCGATCTCGACCTACCTCGCGACAGCCTCATCGTTTTCACTGGTCTGTCCGGGTCCGGAAAGTCCTCGCTGGCCTTCGACACCATCTTCGCCGAGGGACAGCGCCGCTACGTGGAGTCGCTGTCCGCGTACGCCCGGCAGTTCCTCGGTCAGATGGACAAGCCGGACGTGGACTTCATCGAGGGCCTGTCCCCGGCGGTGTCCATCGACCAGAAGTCGACCAACCGCAACCCGCGGTCCACGGTCGGCACCATCACCGAGGTCTACGACTATCTGCGTCTGCTGTTCGCACGCGCGGGCACCCCGCACTGCCCGGTCTGCGGTCACCTGATCGCCAAGCAGAGCCCGCAGCAGATCGTGGATCAGGTGCTGGCCATGCCGGAGGGCACCAAGTTCCAGGTGCTCGCGCCGGTGGTGCGCACCCGCAAGGGTGAGTTCGTGGACCTGTTCGAGTCGCTGAACTCGCAGGGCTATTCGCGGGTCCGGGTCGACGGCGTGGTGCATCCGCTGACCGATCCGCCCAAGCTGAAGAAGCAGGAGAAGCACGATGTCGAGGTGGTCGTGGACCGCCTCGCCGTGAAGCCGAGTTCCAAACAGCGCCTGACCGATTCGATCGAGACCGCGCTGCGGCTGGCCGACGGCATCGTGGTGCTGGACTTCGTGGACCGCGACGAGCACGCCCACGACCGGGAGCGGCGCTTCTCCGAGCGGCTGGCCTGCCCGAACGGGCACCCGCTCGATATCGAGGATCTGGAACCGCGGTCGTTCTCCTTCAACTCGCCCTACGGCGCCTGCCCGGATTGCACCGGTCTGGGCATCCGCAAGGAGGTCGACCCGGATCTCGTTGTGCCGGACCCGGATCTGAGCCTGGCCGAGGGCGCGATCGCGCCGTGGTCGCGCGGGCAGACCGCCGAGTATTTCACCCGTCTGCTGTCGGGTCTGGCCGAGGCCATCGGCTTCTCCATGGACACGCCGTGGAGTCAGCTGCCGCTCAAGGCCCGTAAGGCGGTGCTGGAGGGCAGCTCCGAGCAGGTGCACGTCTCCTACACCAACCGCTACGGCCGCAAGCGTTCGTATTACGCCGATTTCGAGGGTGTGATGCCGTTCCTGCAGCGGCGCATGGACGCCACCGAATCGGAGGCGATGAAGGAGCACTACGACGGCTACATGCGCGACATCCCGTGCCCGGTGTGCGCCGGCGCGCGCCTGCGGCCGGAGATCCTGGCGGTCACGCTGTCGGCGGGCGCCGAGCGCCGCTCCATCGCCGACATCTCGGATCTGTCGATCGGCGATGCCGCCACCTTCCTGAACTCGCTCACCCTCGACGACCGCCAAGCCGCGATCGCCGCGCAGGTGATCAAGGAGATCCAGGCGCGCCTGGGCTTCCTGCTCGATGTCGGCCTGCAGTACCTGACGCTCTCGCGCGCCGCCGCCACCCTCTCCGGCGGTGAGGCGCAGCGCATCCGGCTGGCCACCCAGATCGGTTCGGGCCTGGTGGGCGTGCTGTACGTGCTCGACGAGCCGTCCATCGGCCTGCATCAGCGCGACAATCGCCGCCTGATCGAAACCCTCACGCGCCTCAAGAGTCTCGGCAACACCCTGATCGTGGTCGAGCACGACGAGGACACCATCCACGCCTCGGACTGGGTGGTCGACATCGGCCCACTGGCCGGCGAGCACGGCGGTCAGGTGGTGTACTCGGGTCCGTACGAGGGCTTGTTGCGGGACAAGGATTCCCTCACCGGCGCATACCTTTCCGGCCGGGAGAGCATCGAGGTGCCGCTGGTGCGGCGGCCGATCGACAAGCGCAAGCAGCTCACCGTCGTCGGCGCGACCGAGCACAACCTCCAGAACATCGACGTGAACTTCCCGCTGGGTGTGCTCACCTCGATCACCGGCGTCTCCGGCTCGGGTAAGTCGACACTGGTCAACGACATTCTCGCGACCGTGCTGCAGAACAAGCTGAACGGCGCGCGGCAGGTGCCGGGCCGCCACACCCGGGTCAACGGCCTCGACCACCTGGACAAGCTGGTGCAGGTGGACCAGTCGCCGATCGGCCGCACCCCGCGCTCGAATCCGGCCACCTACACCGGTGTCTTCGACAAGATCCGCACCCTGTTCGCGGCCACCACCGAGGCCAAGGTGCGCGGCTATCAGCCGGGCCGATTCTCCTTCAATGTCAAGGGCGGCCGCTGCGAGGCGTGCTCGGGCGACGGCACCCTGAAGATCGAGATGAACTTCCTGCCGGACGTGTACGTTCCGTGCGAGGTCTGCCACGGCGCGCGGTACAACCGCGAAACCCTGGAAGTCCACTACAAGGGCAAGACCATCGCCGAGGTGCTGGACATGCCGATCGAGGAGGCCGCGGACTTCTTCGAACCGGTGACCTCCATCCACCGCTATCTCAAGACCCTGGTGGACGTCGGTCTCGGCTATGTCCGCCTGGGCCAGTCGGCCCCGACGCTGTCCGGTGGTGAGGCGCAGCGCGTGAAGCTGGCCGCCGAACTCCAGAAGCGCTCCACCGGCCGCACCATCTACATCCTCGACGAACCCACCACGGGCCTGCACTTCGAGGACATCCGCAAACTGCTGACCGTGATCAACGGCCTGGTCGACAAGGGCAACACGGTGATCGTCATCGAGCACAACCTCGATGTCATCAAGACCTCGGACTGGGTCATCGACATGGGACCCGAGGGTGGTTCGGGCGGCGGCACGGTCATCGCCCAGGGCACCCCGGAAGACGTTGCGGCCGTGGCGGACAGCTACACCGGCCAGTTCCTGAAGCATGTGCTCGCGGCCCAGCCGCCGGCGCTCGCCGAACCCAAGCCCGCGAAGAAGGCGGCGGCCAAGAAGGCTCCCGCGAAGAAGGCCGCCCCGAAGACCGAGGCCCAGGCCGCGGCCACCAAGAAGGCGGCGGCCGCCCGCCGCAAGGCCGCCGCGTTGCGCTGACGCCCACCGCCCGGAACGACGAAGCCCCGCACCGGATTCGGTGCGGGGCTTCGTCGTTCGGTCCTATTCGGCGGCGACCGGCGCGCTGAGCTCCTTGACCTCGGCGATGCGGCCGAAGTCGAGTTTGATGAGCTGGTCGGCGCAGTCGAAGTACCGGTCGTCGTGGGTGATGACGATGACGGTCTTGCCGCGGTTCTTCAGCGAGACCAGGATCTCGCGGTAGAACACGTCACGGAACTTCGGCTCCTGATCGGCGGCCCACTCGTCGAACAGGTAGATCGGGCGGTCCTCGAGCAGCGCGGTCAGCAATGCCAGCCGCTTGCGTTGCCCCTGGGACAGCGCGATCGTGGACAGCCGGCCGTTCTCCACGGTGACCTTGTGGTCGATCTGCAGTTCCTTCAAGTACTTCCGGACCTCGTCGTCCACGCCTTCGCCGAAGCCGAGGTAATCCTCGAACAGATGGAAGTCGGTGAAGACGGCCGAGCTGTTCTGCCGGAACCACTCGATGTTCTCGTGATCGACGGCCTCGCCGTTGAGCGACAGGTGGCCGTGCTGCGGGACGTAGAGGCCCGTGATCAGTTTGGCCAGGGTGGATTTGCCACTGCCGTTGCCGCCCACGATGAAGCTGATCTGGCCGGGTTCGAAGGTCAGGTCCAGCGGTCCCAGATGGAAGCCGGAGCCGTCGGCCTGCGGCGGGCCCAGCGGGCCGCCCATCGGCACGGGCCGTTCGCGTCCGCCGTGGCCGACGAACCTGTGCCCGTTGACATCCGGCCGGTCGACGCCCTGCGAGCCGTGGCCCGGTGGCGGGCCGGCGGGGCGTCCGCCCGGATGCGGTCCGGGCCGTCCGCCCACGGGTGCTCCCGGCGCTCCCGGCCGTCCACCGCCATCACCGGGATGCGGTCGCGCACCGCCGCCGGGATGGGGTCCGCTGCCGGGCGGCGGCGGGAACGCGGGCGGGGCCTCGGTCAGATAGTTGTAGCTGACGTCATTGAGCTCCAGCCGCGCCGACGTGACCGCCGGTCGGTCGGTGTAGGGCAGTGTCGACTCGTCGTGCGCGGTCTGGATGGACAGGTTGAGCGACCGGATCTTGGCCAGCGCCACATCGCCGCGCAGCAGGTCCGGGATGCGGTGCATGAAGTTCTGCATCGGCATCGCCAGGAACGTGGTGACCAGCACGTAGCCGACCATCACGTTCTGCGGCAGGTCCAGCGCCCGCGCCAGCCCGAACAGGATCAGCGCCATGGTGGCCAGCTGCAGCAGCTGCCCGAACCCTTGGGCCACGGTGAATTTCGACCCGGCGTCGATGTTCTGCGCCCGCAGCGTCTCCGCGGAGCCGAGCAGGTGCTTGTCCATGAAGTCGCGCCGCCGGCCGCGGTGCAGCTTGAGCTCCTTGATGCCCAGCGATACCGCCTGGAAGGAGCGCAGCAGCCCGTCCTCGTTCTCGCGCGCCGACTGGTACAGCGCCCGCACCCGCTTGAGAACCAGTTCCACACAGGCGATTCCGAGCAGCGTGCCCGCCACCGTGGTGGCGAAGATCGGCCCGGACACGACCGCGAGGAACACGAAGCAGCCCACGATGGTGGCCAGGTCGATGCAGATGCTCGGAATGGCCGTCACCGCCTGCGACAGCGCCCGCACGTCCTCGGTGAGGGTAGCGATCAGCCGGTGCTGGCCCAGCCGTTCCAGGTGTTCCAGCGGCGCGGACACGATGCGCGAGCTCAGGTCCGCGCGCAGCCGGTAGATGGCGTCCTGCGCCAGCCGGATCAGCAGCACCTGCGAGATCACGCCGCTGATCAGGATGACCAGGGCGGTCGCGATGAAGGCCTGGACGGTGACGCCCGGGTGCGGTTCCGGTGACACCACTCCCCGAATCAATGTCACCAGGTAGGTATTGGCCGCACCGCAGACGAGACCGGAGGCGATGACGCCGGCGATCCGCATCCACGAGATGGAGATGAGGAATCTGATGAGTTGCATGACTGCTGGGCTCTCTGGACGACTGGGTCGGGCTGGTCAGGAACGGATGACGTCGAACACGACGCCCTCGAGGGTGACGCCGGGCGCGAAGGAGAACGCCACGCCCGTCGAGATCGGCGCGGTCGTGGACTGCGCGACCATCTGCTCGAGGACGAAGATCAGCGAGACGCTGAGCATGTTGCCGTATTCGGCGAGGACGTCCCAGCTGGTGGCGGCCTGTTCGGAGCCGAGGCCGAGCGAACGCACCGACTCCTCGATGATCTTGGGGCCGCCCGGGTGGATCGCCCATAGATCGATGTCGGCCTTGCTGAGGCCCTGGCGCGCGAGCACCTCGGTCACCACCGGGTCCACGCCGCGCAGGATGTACTGCGGCAGGTTCTCCGACAGCTCGCAGGTGATGCCGTTGTCGTTGACGCCCAGCACGATTCCGTCCTCGGCGTCGTCGAACAGGTAGCTGAAGCTGTCGCGGATGACGATGGACCCGGCCGGGAGCTGCTGGTGCGCCTGCCGGGCGCCGATGACCACCGCGCCGCAGCCGTCGCCGAAGAGGCTGTGGATGATGACGTCGTTGACATTGTCGTCGAACACGGCGTTGACCGAGCTCAGCTCGATGCAGATGACCAGCGCCTTCTTGTCCGGGTGCGCCCGCACGTAATCCGTCGCGGCGCGCACGGAGTTCATGGCCGCGGCGCAGCCCATGAAATTCACGATGACCCGGTTGACGGTGGGGGACAGGCCCAGCTGCTTGACCACGGCCACGTCCACGCCGGGCGCGATGAACCCGGTGCTGGTGGCGAAGACCAGCATGCCGATCTCGGCGGCCGGGTCCTCGAGGTGGGCCACGGCGCGGCCGGCCACGTCCACGGCCAGCGGCACCGCGTGGTCGTAGAAGGTGTTCATGCGGTCGCGGATGGTGCCCGATTCCCGGCTGTAGGACAGGAATTCGGGGTCGATCGGGTTCACCGCGAGGTGGCGGGTGGTGACCCGGGTCTTCTGGTAGATCCGCGGGATCCGGGCCTGCTGGGCCGGGTCGGTGAACAGTCCGGCGACCTGGGCGGCGGCGTCGGCCTGCGCGAAGATCTGCGCGGGCGCGCCGGTGGCGATGGACTCGATCACGCCGACGGTGGTCGGCGGGGCCGGCGGCAGCGGGGTGGGCGCGAAGTCGTAGCCGGGTTCGCCTCCCGCGAACCGGGCGGCTCCTTCGTCGATGGTGATGGACACGAATGACTCCCCTCGTATTCTTTGGTGGAACCCGCGGTGCGGCCGGCGCATGTTCCGGCGCGCCGCGGTGGTCGGAATCGGTTCAGACCGTGCCGATTCCGGTGAAGCCCTGCGCGGTGTAGACGACACAGGTCTTCAGGGCGAGCGGTGAGAAGTGCTCCTTGACGAACCCCCACTTGCGCTCCACCGCGTCGTCGGACGGCGCGAGGATGTAGGTGCGGATCTGCTTGGGGAAGCGGTCGGTGAAGAAGCTCTTGGCGGGCAGCCATTCCACACCGAACTTCGCCGACTCCTCGCGCAGCACGTCCTCGGTGGCGATATTGGCGAAACCGCTGCGCTGGTAGGGCAGGACGTGATGGACGCGGTGCGAGCTGAGGCCCGCGGACAGGAAGCAGTCCAGGTAGCGGTTGCCGACCACCTTCAGGTCGTAGGCCTGCTCGATCTGGTCGACGCCCCAGTCCTCGCTGTTGTGCTCGAGCTCCTCGGTCTCGACCTCGAAGTCGTGGCTGGCCACCACCAGGAAGGTGGAGACCCACAGGGTGATCACGAATTGCAGGGCCCAGGCCCAGAAGTCGCCCATCACGGTGAAGGCGATGAGCTCGCCCAGCAGCAGGAACCGCGCGCCGAAGGATCCGATGAAGTGCGGCAACGCCCCGCCCCAGGTGCCGTACATGTCCTTGATGCCCACCTTGCGGGTGAGCCGGCAGACATCGAGCAGGCGGAAGGTCATACCGGTGACGGTGTGGCCGAACTTGTGCAGGGTGTGGATCGGCACCCGGTACAGGCGCGGGATCCGCATCATCATGGTGAAGACGTTCTTCTTGATGTCGACTTCACTCTGGGTGTGCGGGTGGTGCAGCAGGGCGTGGCCGTCCGCGGTCACGAAAGCCAGTGCGACGTAATTGAAGTCGAAGGCGTTCGTGTAGATCTTGTTCATGCCCTTCTGGGCGCGGTGGATGGCGTAGTGCCCGAATCCGGCCAGCGAGCTGCGCAGCAGCACCATGGCGATCACGAAGACCGGCAACGGCATCCAGGACCGCTCGAACAACCGCAGGCCCTGCACCGCGAAGTACGCCACCGCGAGAATGGCGACCACGATATTGAAATAGGTGTCCATGCGCCGGATCCGGGCGGCCAGCTCGGGTTCCTTGAGCCGCGCCTTCACCTTGTGCAGCAGGTCGTCCTTGTTGTCGAAGCTGAACTTCGGGGTATCGCGCCAGCTGTCGAAACCCTCGTTGAACAGGAACGCGGGCGCGTTGGCCTTGGGGTGGATGTCCTCGGGCAGGGCGTCGCGGTCGAGCGCGTACTTCTTCAGAATCTTGCCGATGGCTTCCGGATTCTTGTGGTACGAACCGACAATCGAGGTGATGTCGCGGTTCTTGGTGCGGCCGATGAAGAACTCGCCGCCCGGATGCTTGGAAATCCAGTCGGAGAGGTCGTAGGCTTTCCCGTCGTAGACCCAGACGTTGGAAATCGGCGGCGGGCCGTCGAGCGGGGGCCGGCGGAATTCATCTGCTGGCGCCTGCCGTTCGATCGTCGCCTCGGCCTCGGGCCGTTCGATCGTCATAGCTTTCCTCCACACGCACACACCGCGTTCGAACTTACGAATGGAATCGTCGGCGTTGCGGCTTGCAATTCACTGAACAATCTCTTAAGTGGGCTTTTGTTAACAGTTGCCGGAAAATTGTGTCCGGAAAACGCGGAAGCCGGCCGGGGCAGGCGGGCGACAGTCGTTGCCGCCGTAGCTCGTTCCCCGAACCGGCTCCCAACTCACAGGACAGACGGGCGCGTGTCTATCCGCCGGGCTTGGTGACGTGCACCGGCTTCGCCCAGTCGGACAGGGTCACGGTGACCGTGCCCGCGTCCTTGGTCACGATGGCGCGCACCAGGTTCGGGCCGGTGCCCGGCGAGGCGGCGTTCGAGGGCAGGGTGGTGCCCGTACCGCTCGGCGGCGCGACGTCCTTGATGTACAGGGTGATCGGGAACTCGCCGCCGTCCTTGCCGATCTGCGGGACGACCGGGTCCATGACGTCGGCGGAGATGGTGCCGCTGACCTTCACGGTGTCGACGCCGTCGATCTTCTCGCGGCCCTCGGCCTTGGCGTTCTTCACCTGCGAGATGGCGTAGGCCAGACCCTTGTCCTTGTCGAGCAGGACGCCCGGGTCGTAGATCTTCTCGGCCGGGCCGACGGGAGCGTACTTGGAGCCGTCGCCGGTGTAGAGGGTCTTGTCGACGACCATGAACTTGGTCTTGGTGAAGTCGGCGCCCTCCTTGACCTTCACCTCGGCGTCACCGATGGCCTGGCCCTGGCCCTGCGGCTGGTTGGTGACGTCGGCCTTGATGCTCTTGACCGACAGCGTGGGCAGGTTCTGCACATCCAGCACCACGTGCACCGACTGCAGGGTCTGGGTGGTCTTGGCCGATTCGGCGACGATCTGCGCGCCGTCGGGCAGCTGCGACGGCGGGGCCGCCTGCGAGGTGGTGGCCTTGCTGTCCGAGCTGCTGGACGAGGTGCAGCCGGCCACCAGCGCGGCGGTCGCGGCCGCGGCGATCATGATCGGGAGCACGCCGCGCCGAATCCGGCTGCCGGACGTGCGGTTCCCTTGGGATATCAGGTCATTCATGTACAACCCCCGAAGTCCATTCGATCTCGTAGTGAGGGCAGCCTTGCCGCTGCCCGTCGTAGTATGCAGGACGTCGCCCGCGCTCGCGCCGATCGGTGCGATACTCCGGCATCCAACCAGCACCCGCTCGATGTCGCCACGCTGTTTCGATCATCCAGCCGCGCAGGCGATCAGCCCGCAACCAGCTATGTCGCATGTCCGGCCGAGCGTTAACAATCCGGCGGAGATCGCGGCAAGCCCGAGCGTCCGATTCCGTGGGTGCCCTTCCGTCGCTGGCTGTTTGCCGAATGGGCGCTGAATATTCGGCGGAAATCGTTACCCGGGGCGGGTATTGACACGTTCCGCCGGCCGCGCGCAATATGAACGAGCGTTCATGAACACACGTTCATAATAGGAGTCGAGCATGACCGAGATCGTGAATACCGCCCAGTCCGAAGCCTGGAACGGCTACGAAGGCGAACACTGGGCCGGCCACTACGACCGCTACGACGCCGTCAACCACGGCTTCGACGAACCCCTGCTGACCGCCGCCCGCATCGCCGACGGCCACCGTGTCCTCGATATCGGCTGCGGTAACGGCCAATTGACCCGCGCCGCCGCCCGCCGCGCCGGCACCGGCTCCGCGACCGGCATCGACCTCTCCGGCCCGATGCTCGCCCGCGCCCGCGAACGGGCCGCCGCCGAAGCCGTCCGCAATGTCGGCTTCGAACAGGGCGACGCCCAGATCCATCCCTTCCCCGACGCCGCCTACGACGCCGCGCTGAGCCGCTTCGGCATCATGTTCTTCACCGATCCCGTGGCGGCCTTCGCCAATATCGCGCGCGCCCTGCGCCCCGGGGGCCGGCTGGCCTTCGCCGCCATGACCCCGCTCGCGGGCACCGACCTGGGCGCCGTATTCGGCGCCGCCGCGGCCCATCTCGGCGATTTCGCGGTCGGCCCCGCCGAGGGGCCATGCTCCGAGCCCGGCCGCATCCGGGACCTGTTGTCCGCCGCCGGTTTCCGCGAGATCGGCGTCGAATACCGCGAGGCCGAGGGGATCTGGGGCGCCGACATCGCCGACGCCACCGACTTCATCATGGGCTGGGGCCCGGTCCGCTACCACCGCTCCCTGGCCGGGTTCGCCACCGACGACCAAGTCCGCCAGGCGATCTCCGGGGCCCTGATTCCCTACGCCACCCCGGGCGGCATCGTGCTGCGCGGGTCGGCCTGGCTTGTCACGGCCGCGACCCCGCTACCGTAACCAGACATGTCCCCCCGCAAGGCCGCGGCGCTGCGCGCCACCGACGATGCCCGCACCCTCCGCGATCACCTCGTCGACACCGCGCAGCGCCTGCTCGCCGACGGCTCGGCCGCCACCCTCACCGTGCGCGCCATCGCGCGCGCGGCCGGGGTGGCCGACGGCGTCCTCTACAACCACTTCCCGGACAAGGACGCCCTGCTCGCCGCCGCGGTCCGCGCGCACGTCGACGCCGCGCACCGCGCCCTCGGCTCGCTGCCCGCCCCGGGGGAGGCGACCGTCGCGGAGAACCTCCGCATATATCTGAGTGCGGGCCTCGACCTGCACCGCGCGGTCCTGCCGGTCTTCGCGGGCCTGCTGTCCGCTCCGGCCGTACTCGATCGCTTCGCCGAACTGCCGAGCGATCAGCCCGACTGGCGGGTCCTGCTCGAGGACTATCTGGCCGGGGAGCGGCGACTGGGCCGCCTGGCCGCTGACGCCGACCCCGCCGCCGCGGCGTCCGTCCTGGTCGGCATCTGTCACGACCGGGTCCTCGATGCCGTGCTGCCCGGCATGTCACCGCCCGCGGTCGAGCCCGCGGCCGTCGTCGCCACCCTCCTCGAGGGCATCGGCCCGCGCGGGTAGAGCCCACACGCACGAAAAACGGCCCGCCCCGGACAATCTCGGGGCGGGCCGCTTCGGCAGATCGGTGGCGGACGACCGTCAGTACACCGGGCCGGTGTACTTCTCGCCCGGGCCCGCGCCCGGCGCGTCCGGGAACTCCGAGGATTCGCGGAACGCGCGCTGCAGCGACTGCAGGCCGTCGCGGATCGGACCGGCGTGCGGGCCGAGGTACTCGACCGACGCGGTGACCAGACCGGCGAGCGCGGTGATGACGCGACGTGCCTCGTCCAGGTCCAGGTGGGGGCTGGCGGCCGGATCGGGTTCGCCGAGGCCGAGCTTCTCGGCCGCGGAGCTCATCAGCATGACGGCGGCGCGGCTGATGACCTCGACCGCGGGGATCTCGGCCAGTTCGCGCACGACCTCGCCGTCGATGAGGGCGGAATCGTCGTCCAAGGTAGCCTCGCTCATGGTCTAGAGGATGCCATCGCGCGGGTCGGCGCTGGTCGCGGGGGCGGCCGATTCGGAGCTCACCGCTATGAGTGTTAGACTCTTCCGCGACGACCGCCCTGGACTGGTTCCTGTAACCGACTCGGGGCATCAAGTGGAGCCCGACTCCCACCGTCAACCAGCGCTGACAGCGCGAGGTTGAACGGTCCGGTCGCCCATCATTTGCGTGATGGGTTCTGCGCGTGGGTTTTTCCTGCGTGCGGTGCGATGCGAGCTGTTCGCGTCGCGGATCGGTCGACTCGGGCCCCGTGCCGGTGAAATACCGGAGCGGGGCTTTCGTGTTGAAATTGGGGTTGCAGTTATTGCTTGCGGTCGTTGACGAACCGCTTGACCTAGGAGGCCCCATCAGCACTGAGACCCGCATCAACGATCGCATCCGCGTTCCCGAGGTCCGACTCATCGGACCCGGCGGCGAGCAGGTTGGGATCGTGCGTGTTGAAGATGCACTACGCGTCGCTCAGGAAGCTGACCTCGACCTGGTCGAGGTCGCGCCCGATGCACGCCCGCCGGTGTGCAAGATCATGGACTACGGCAAGTTCAAGTACGAGACCGCGCAGAAGGCGCGTGAGTCCCGGAAGAACCAGGTCCAGACCGTGATCAAGGAGCAGAAGCTCCGCCCGAAGATCGATGACCACGACTACGCCACCAAGCGCGGCCACGTGATGCGCTTCCTGGAGGCCGGGTCGAAGGTCAAGGTCACCATCATGTTCCGTGGTCGCGAGCAGTCGCGCCCCGAACTCGGGTTCCGGCTCCTGCAGCGACTGGCCGCCGACGTCGCCGACCTCGGATTCGTCGAAACCTCGGCCAAGCAGGACGGCCGAAACATGACCATGGTCCTCGCGCCGCACAAGGGCGCGAAGACGCGGGTGAAGGCCCAGAACGACGCGAGCTCGACGCAGCAGCGCAGCAGTGCGCCCGCGCCGGCTCCCGCCGAGGCGGCCCCGGCCGAGACCGCAGCCCCGGCTGCCGAATCGGCCACCCCGCAGCAGTAATAACGAGAAGCTCCGGAGGCGTGTGGTACTCGCGCGCCTCCGGCACGACAGATATGAGGAATCCATGCCGAAGATGAAGAGCCACAGCGGCGCCTCGAAGCGATTCAAGGTGTCGGGCAGCGGCAAGCTGCTGCGTCAGCAGGCGAACCGTCGCCACCTGCTCGAGCACAAGCCGACCACCCGGACTCGTCGTCTGGACGGCGTGGAGGTCGTCGCGAAGGCCGACGTCGCTCGCGTCAAGAAGCTGCTCGCCAAGTAAATCCGGCTGAGCCGACCGACCAACCTCCGGGTGCGATCGCCGCACCCCCTATTCGATCAAGGACTGAAAAGTGGCACGCGTCAAAAGGGCCGTCAACGCTCAGAAGAAGCGCCGTTCCGTTCTCGAGGCCTCCAAGGGCTACCGCGGTCAGCGGTCGCGCCTGTACCGCAAGGCCAAGGAACAGCAGCTGCACTCGCTCACCTACGCCTACCGGGACCGCCGGGCGCGCAAGGGTGACTTCCGTCAGCTGTGGATCACTCGTATCAACGCCGCCGCGCGTCTGAACGACATGACCTACAACCGCTTCATGCAGGGCCTCAAGGCCGCCGGCATCGAGGTGGACCGCAAGATCCTGGCCGAGCTCGCCGTCTCCGACGCCGAGGCCTTCGCCCAGCTGGTCGCCGCCGCCAAGGCTGCCCTGCCGGCCGACGTCAACGCCCCGGCCGCCTGATTCGGTCCGCGTGACAAAGCAATAGCCGAAACGACCCGCGGACGCATGGTCCGCGGGTCGTTTCGTTTCTTTCGTTTCTTTCGTATCTCCGCGTATCTCCGAGGGGCAAGGTGGCCGTGAGCGCTGATTCCATCGACTGGCGTAACTCCCGGATCGTGTCGGCGGTGAAGCTGCACCGCAGTCCGGTCCGGCGCAAGACCGGCCTGTTCCTGGCCGAGGGCGCGAATTCGGTCGAGGCGGCGCTGGACACCGGCCGGGTCGAGGAGCTGTTCTTCTCGGAGAAGGCCGCCGAACGCGAGCACGCGCTGGTCGCCGGGGCCGCCGCCCAAGGGGTGCGGACCACGCTGGTCACCGACCGGGCCGCGGAGATGCTGGGGGAGACCGTGACTCCGCCGGGCCTGGTCGCGGTGTGCCGCCAGGTGGATGTGCCGCTGCGCGAGGTCCTCGACGCCGCCCCGCGCATGCTCGCCGTGCCCGTCGAGATCTCCGATCCGGGCAACGCGGGCACCCTCATCCGCGTGGCCGACGCCGTCGGCGCGGATGCTGTCGTGCTGGCCGGTGATTCGGTGGACCCGCACAATGGCAAATGCGTACGCGCCTGTGCCGGAAGCCTTTTCCACGTCCCCGTGGCTCGCTCCCGCGATATCGACGCCACCCTCGACGCGCTGGAGGCGGCGGGCATCGCGATCCTGGCCACCACCGCCAAGGGCGAGGTCGAGCTCGACGACGCCGACGAGATCCTGCGTGGCCCGGTCGCCTGGCTGTTCGGCAACGAGGCGCACGGCCTGGACAAGGCCATCGCCGCCCGCGCCACCCACCGGGTGCGGATTCCGATCCATGGCCGCGCGGAGAGCCTGAATCTGGCCGCGGCCGCGGCGATCTGCCTCTACTCGAGCTCGCGAGTCCAGCACGCGGGGTGAACCGGCCGCACCGGTACGCCTGACCGCCGCTCGTCACCGCCGCCGGTCGGTCAGATGCCGTCTTCGCTGAGGTTCTCGAGGATCTCGGTGGCCCACGGCGGCGCGTCGGCGCCGTCGCCGGTGACTCCCAGCGCGGTCAGGTCGATGAGCAGCATGCCGGTGCCGAAGAAGCGGCGGACTTCGTAGGTGGTCGCGCCGGTCAGCTCCTTGGTGAGGGTGTAGAGCTCACCGAAGTGCCGGCGGATGTTCGCGCCGATGGCCGGGTCGCCCGCCGCCGCGATGCCCTGCAGGAAGACGCGGGGTAGCTCGGCTTCGGTGAGGAAGTGCTGGCCGAAGTGGTCGCCGAGGGTGTCGAGCCGGTCCTTGGGGGAGGCGTCCGGCGCCGCCAGCGTGGCTCCGCCGCGGAAGATGTCCGCGATGCGCTCGCACACCTGGTCCAGCACGGCCAGGAAGAGCTGCTGTTTGGTGCCGAACAGCCGGATCACGTAGGGCTGCGAGACCCCGGCGCGGCGCGCGATGTCATCGGTTTTCGTTGCGGCGTAACCGGATTCGGCGAAGGCGGTGGTGGCTGCGGCGAGCACCTCCGCGCTGCGTTCGGTCGCCGTCATCCGGGTCCTGGTCATGGCTGTCGAGCCTCCTCGTCATCGGGAATCACCTGCGCTGTTGACATGTTATCAGCCGATGCATACTCTCTAGTTATCAGTCGATTACAACAAGGGAATTGGACATGACTGAGACACTCGAAACCTCCTCTCTCACCGGCAAGGTGGCCGAACAGGCCCGGCAGCGCCCGCTCGCCGCCGTCCTCGCCGCCGTGGGTATTCCGATGTTCATGGTCACGCTCGACAACCTGGTGGTGACCAACGCGCTGCCGGTGATCCGCACCGAACTGCACGCCTCGCTCTCGGACCTGCAGTGGTTCGTCAACGCCTACACGCTGGCCTTCGCCTCGCTGCTGCTCACCGCCTCGGCGCTGGGCGACCGGCTCGGCCGCCGCCGCGTCTTCCTGGGCGGCATCGCCCTGTTCACCCTCGGCTCGGCCGCGTGCGCGCTGGCCACCGAACCGTGGATGCTCATCGCCGCCCGCGCGGCCCAGGGCTTCGGCGGCGCGGCCGTCATGCCGCTGTCGCTGACCCTGCTGTCCGCAGCGGTGCCGGAGAAGATGCGCAGCGCCGCCATCGGCATCTGGGGCGGCATCTCCGGCCTGGGTATCGCGCTGGGCCCGGTGGTCGGCGGCGCGGTCGTCGACGGCCTGAACTGGCAGTGGATCTTCTGGCTGAACGTGCCGATCGGCCTGATCGCGGTGCCGCTGGCGGCCCGCGTGCTCGGCGAATCCTTCGGCGGCGCACGGCGATTGGACCTGCTCGGCCTGCTGCTGTCGGCGGGCGGGGTGCTCGCGGTGGTGTGGGGCGTCATCCACGGCGCCGACGACGGCTGGACCTCGGCCAAGGTGCTGACCGGGCTGATCGGCGGCGCGATCGCGCTCACGGCGTTCGTGCTCTGGGAGCACCGGACCGCTGATCCGATGCTGCCGCTGCGCCTGTTCCGCAAGCGCGGCTACGTCATCAACGTGGTGTCGTTCACCTTCTCGCTGGGCACCTTCGGCTCGATCTTCCTGCTGGCCCAGTACTTCCAGGTGGTGCAGGGGTATTCGCCGCTGGCCTCCGGGGTGCGGACGCTGCCGTGGACCATGGCCCCGATGGTGGTGGCCCCGCTGGCCGGACTCATCGTGGACCGGGTCGGCGCGCGGGTGCTGGTGTCGATCGGCCAGGCGCTGCTGTCGGTGGCGCTGCTGTGGATGGCTCTCACCACGAGCGTGGACGTGTCCTACAGCCACTTCGTGCTGCCGTTCGTGCTCGGCGGCGTGGGCATGGGCCTGACCTTCGCACCCACGGCCACCGTCGTCATGGCCGGTGCGTCACCGGCGGATCAGGGCATGGCCTCGGGCGCCAACAACACCATTCGCGAGGTCGGTGTGGCCATGGGTGTCGCGGTGCTGGCCTCGGTGTTCGCTTCGCACGGCTCGTATCTGAGCCCGGCGGACTACGTCGACGGCCTGATTCCGGCGGTGAAGGTCGGCTCGGTCATCGTGGCGCTGGGCGCGTTCGTGGCGCTGCTGCTGCCGGCGACCTCCACCCCGGTCCGGCGGGTTCCGGTCAGGGCAGGGGCGTCGGGGTAGGGCTCGCCTCGAAGGCCCCGGCGATGGTCGCGACAACGCGCTCCATCGTCGGGGCCTGCTCGCCGTCCAGTTCCCTTTCCACGGATGTCATGTCGACATCGGGCAGCCCGCACGCGACGGCCAGCTTCCACGGGGTCAGATCGCCGGTGACATTCAGGGCGAAGCCGTGGGTGGAGACATTGCGGCCCACGCGCATACCGATCGAGGTGATCTTGCGGCCGGTGTCGCGGGTCCAGACACCGGTGAGCAGTTCCGAGCCGGGCGGGGTGACCCGGCGCTCGGCCGGGATGCCGAGTTCGGCCAGGGCGGCGACGATGCGCTGTTCGACATCGCGGATCAGGTCCACGACGCCCTCGCCGGGCCGCAGCTTCACGATGAGATAGCCGACCAGCTGGCCGGGGGCGTGGTAGGTGAGCTGGCCGCCTCGGTTGGTGGTGAAGACCGGGATGTCGGTGTCGGGGGCGGGCAGGTGGGCCTCGGGGGTGCGGCGGCCGATGGTGAAGGTCTGTTCGTGGCTCAGCAGCCACAGCGTGTCGGGCCGTTCGTCGGCGACGCGCTCCTCCCACATCCGCTGCATGCGGTCCATCGCCGCCGCGTACTCGATGAGGCGGTCGGAGTCGTCGATCAAGGTCAGGGGCCGGGACTTCACGAGTCCATTGGTACCACCGGTGTGGTCACCACCACGCCGAAGGGTGGGCCCGAGCTGGGAAAATCCAGGTGAGGTGGGCTGATTACAAGGTTTACGATGCGACCAGCAAGAATGGGTGGGCAGTACCGATTGCCGATAAGACTTTCCGCCCGACCCGTAACCAGCCTGGGGAGTGACGAACCATCGTGGCCGATGACAACAGTGCCGAGCAGACCGCCGCGTTGAGCGAGGAGTCGCTCTCCGCCGCCGCGGAAGCCGCGGAGAAGGCGTTCGCCTCGGCCTCGACCCTGGACGAGCTGGCCACGGCCAAGACCGAGTACATGGGCGGCAAGTCGCCGATCTCGCTGGCGCAGCGGTCGCTGGGCACGCTGCCCAAGGAGGAGAAGGCCGACGCGGGCAAGCGGGTGAACGTGGCGCGCGGCCGGGTGTCGCAGGCCTACGAGTCCCGCCAGGCCGAGCTGCTCGCCGAGCGCGACGCGGCGGTCCTGGTCGCGGAGACCATCGACGTGACCCTGCCCGCCGACCGTCGCCCGGTCGGCGCGCGCCACCCCATCTCGGTGCTGTCCGAGCGGGTCGCGGACGTGTTCGTGGCCATGGGCTGGGAGGTCGCCGAAGGCCCCGAGGTCGAGACCGAGCACTTCAACTTCGACGCGCTGAACTTCCTGCCCGACCATCCGGCCCGCACCATGCAGGACACCTTCCACATCGCGCCGGAGGGCTCGCGGCAGGTGCTGCGCACCCACACCTCGCCGGTTCAGGTGCGCACCATGCTGTCTCGCGAACTGCCGATCTACGTGGTGTGCCCGGGCCGCACCTTCCGCACCGACGAGCTGGACGCCACCCACACCCCGGTGTTCTCGCAGATCGAGGGCCTGGCCGTCGACAAGGGCCTGACCATGGCCCACCTCAAGGGCACCCTGGACGGTTTCGCGCGGGCGCTGTTCGGCCCGAACACCACCACCCGCATGCGGCCCAGCTTCTTCCCCTTCACCGAGCCGTCCGCCGAGGTGGACGTGTGGTTCGAGGACAAGAAGGGCGGCCCCGGCTGGGTCGAGTGGGGCGGCTGCGGCATGGTGAACCCGAAGGTGCTCATCGCCAGCGGCATCGACCCCGAGGTGTACAGCGGCTTCGCGTTCGGCATGGGCCTGGAGCGGACCCTGCAGTTCCGCAACGGCCTGCCGGACATGCGCGACATCGTCGAGGGCGATGTGCGGTTCACGCTGCCGTTCGGCATCCAGTCCTGACCTGACCCCCGATACGAGGAAGCGAAACGTCAAGTGCGAGTAGCTCAGTCCTGGCTGACGGACATCCTGCAGCGGACCACCCCCGGGTGGTCGGTGACGGCCGAGGAGCTCGACGCGGGGTTCGTCCGGGTCGGTCTCGAGGTCGAAGAGGTCGACCATCTGGCGCCCATCGGCGGTGACATCGACAAGCCGCTGGTGGTCGGCCGGGTCGCCGAGATCACCGAGCTGACCGAGTTCAAGAAGCCGATCCGCTTCTGCAAGGTCGACGTCGGCAACCCCGAGCTGCAGGAGATCGTCTGCGGCGCACGGAACTTCGCCGTCGGCGACCTGGTCGTGGTGGTGCTGCCGGGCGGCGAGCTGCCCGGCGGATTCAAGATCTCGTCGCGGAAGACTTACGGCCACACCAGCAATGGCATGATCTGCTCGGTCGCCGAACTCGGCATCGGCAAGGACCACAGCGGCATCCTGGTGCTCGAGCCCGGCACCGCCGAGCCCGGCGCGGACGCCAACGAGCTGCTGGGCCTGGGCGACACCATCATCGAGCTGGCCATCACCCCCGACCGCGGCTACGCGTTCTCCGCGCGCGGCCTGGCGCGTGAGCTGGCCTGCGGCTTCGACCTGGAGTACGGCGATCCGGCCGTGCGGCTGCTGCCGGACTCCGAGGCGCAGGCGTGGCCGGTGAAGATCGAACCCGAGTCGGGCTGCACGCGTTTCGCGGTGCGCCGGGTCACCGGCATCGACCCGAAGGCCGTGAGCCCGTGGTGGCTGCAGCGCCGCCTGCTGCTGTCGGGCGTGCGCCCGATCTCCCCGGCCGTGGACGTCACCAACTACGTGATGCTCGAGCTCGGTCAGCCGCTGCACGCGTTCGACGCCGCCAAGGTGCGCGGCGGATTCGTGGTGCGCCGCGCCCATACCGGCGAGACCCTGCGCACCCTCGACGAGGCCGAGCGCACCCTCGACGCCGAGGACGTGGTGATCGCCGACGAGTCCGGCGTCATCTCGCTGGCCGGCATCATGGGCGGCGCGAGCACCGAGGTGTCGGACACCTCCACCGACATCCTGCTCGAGGCCGCGACCTGGAACCCGGTGGCCGTGGCCCGCACCGCGCGCCGGCACAAGCTGGGCTCCGAGGCCAGCCGCCGCTTCGAACGGATCGTGGACCCCGAGGTCAATATCGCCGCCCTCGACCGCGCCGCCACCCTGCTGGCCGAGATCGCCGGTGGCACTGTCGAATCCGTGCTGACCGACGTGCGCGTGCCCACCCCGGCCGCGGCGCCGATCACCATGGACATCGATCTGGCCGACCGCACCGCGGGCGTGCACTACGCGCCCGGCGCGGCCACCCGCCGCCTGCAGCAGGTCGGCTGCGCCATCGAGGTCGGCGTCAGCGAGGCCGGTCACCCGCAGCTGATCGTGACCCCGCCGTCCTGGCGTCCCGACCTCACCCAGCCCGCCGACCTGGTGGAGGAGGTGCTGCGCCTGGAGGGTCTGGACCAGATCCCGTCGGTGCTGCCCACCGCCCCCGCCGGGCGCGGCCTGACCGCCGCCCAGCTGCGCCGCCGCGCGGTGAGCAAGGCGCTGGCGTTCGAGGGCTGCGTCGAGGTGCCCGCCCCGGTCTTCATGCAGGCCGGTGTCTTCGACACCTGGGCGCTGGACGCCGACGACCCGCGCCGCAATACGCTGCGGGTGCTGAACCCGCTCGACGTCGAGCGCGCGGAACTGTCGACCACCCTGCTGCCCGGTCTGCTGGAGATCGCGGCCCGCAATATCTCCCGCGGTCAGCGTGATCTCGCCATCTACGCGATCGGCCAGGTCACCCTGCCGACCGAGCAGACCGCGCCCGTCGGCCCGCTCCCGGTGGACCGCCGCCCGACCGACGCCGAGATCCAGGTCCTGCTGGACTCCCTGCCCGAGCAGCCGACCCGCGTCGGCGCGGTCCTCACCGGCCGCCGCGAGCCGCGCGGCCCGTGGGGCCCCGGCCGCCAGGTCGAGGCGTCGGACACCTTCGCCCTGGTCGACGCGATCGCCGAGGCCTCGGGCCTCACGATCGAACGCCGTGCGGCACAGTTCCTGCCGTGGCACCCGGGCCGCTGCGCCGAGCTCCTGGTGGACGGCGTCGTCGTCGGTCACGCCGGCGAACTGCACCCCGCCGTGCTGGAGCGCTCCGGTCTGCCCCCGCGCACCTGCGCCTTCCAGCTCGACCTCGACGCCCTGCCGCTGCGCGAAATCCGCCCCACCCCGGTGGTTTCCGCGTTCCCCGCGGTCCTGCAGGACGTCTCGGTCAGCGTCGACAAGACCGTCCCCGCCGTATCGGTCGAGAACGCCCTCCGCACCGGCGCGGGTGACCTGCTCGAAGACATCTCCCTCTTCGACGTCTACGAGGGCGCCCAGGCCGGTGAGGGCCGCAAGTCCCTCACCTACGCCCTGCGCTTCCGCGCCACCGACCGCACCCTCACCGAAGACGAGGCCAGCGCCGCCCGCGACGCGGCCGTCGCCCGCGCCTCGGACGCGGTGGGAGCCGTCCTGCGCGGCTGATCCCAGGCCACCGCGAAAGGGCCCCGATCCTGATGGATCGGGGCCCTTTCGGTATGAATGAACCATGTGGCATCCGGCGACGCCCGTCCTCAACGCCCTCAGCTATCAACCGGGTGAGCGCGGCATCGTGGAGACTCCCGAAACGTATGGGTTCGCCTATGCGGATCTGTACTTGCCTACCTCCGATGGGGAGACCGTCAACGCGTGGTTCGTGCCGGCGGTGGGGGAACCGGTGGGGCACATCCTGTTCGCACACGGCAATGGTGGGAACATCGGGGACCGGTCACCGATGCTGGGCATGCTGGCGTCGGCCGGATTCGATGTGATGACGTTCGATTACCGGGGGTACGGGCGCAGTACCGGGCGGCCGGGTGAGGGTGGGACGTATCGGGATGTACGGGCGGCGCGGGCGGCGTTGCTGGCACAGGCCGGGGTGGATGCCGAGCGGGTGGTGTATCTCGGGAAGTCGCTGGGCGGGGGCGTGATGCTGGAGTTGGCGAACGCGGTGCCGCCGGCGGCGTTGCTGTTGATGTCGACGTTCACGAGCATGCGGGACGCGGCGGCGGCGGTGTACCCGTTCCTGCCGAAGATCTTCGTGCCCAACGCTTATCCGAGTCTGACGCGGATCCGGCGGTTGCGCTGTCCGGTCCTGATCATGCACGGTGACGCGGATGAGCTGCTGCCGGTGCGGATGGGGCGGGATTTGTTCGCGGCGGCGCCGGAGCCCAAGGAGCTGGTGATCTATCCGGGCGGACTGCACAACAATCTGATCGGATTTCCCGGCTGGGCCGAGCGGGTCGCGGCCTGGGCGGCGGGCGTGCTGCCGCCCAAGCGGCTCATTTCCGGATGATGTTGGCGAGGAACTCGGCATTGCCGCCGGTCTTGCGCAGGCCGTCGAGGAGCAGGTCGAGGGCGCGCTGATCGTCGAGGTCGGCGAGGGTGCGGCGCAGGGTGGCGACGGCCTGGCGTTCGGCCGGATCGAGCAGCAGGTCGTCGCGGCGGGTGCTGGACTTGGCGATGTCCACCGCGGGGAAGATGTGGCGGCCCGCCAGGGTGCGGTCGAGTTTGAGCTCGGCGTTGCCGGTGCCCTTGTACTCCTCGAAGATGACGGTGTCGGCGAGCGAACCGGTTTCGACGAGCGCGCTGGCCACGATGGTCAGCGAGCCGCCGTCCTCGATATTGCGGGCCGCGCCCAGGAACCGCTTGGGCGGCAGCAGCGCGGTGGAATCCACACCGCCGGAGAGGATTCGGCCCGAGGCCGGTCCGGAGGTGTTGTAGGCGCGGGCCAGCCGGGTGAGCGAGTCGAGCAGGACGACGACGTCGCGGCCCTCCTCCACCAGGCGCTGCGCCCGTTCGATGGCCAGTTCGGCCAGCGCGGTCTGCTCGGCGGGGGAGTGGTCGAAGGTGGCGGCGACCACCTCGGCGGGGACGCCGCGGGACAGGTCGGTGACCTCCTCGGGGCGCTCGCCGACCAGCACCAGCATCAGGTGCGCCTCCGGGTGGTTGACCGCGATGCCGTGCGCGATCGACTGCAGCACAGAGGTTTTGCCCGCCTTCGGCGGTGCGACGATCAGCGCGCGCTGGCCTTTGCCGATCGGCATGATCAGGTCGGTGACGCGGGTGGTGAGCTGGTTCGGCTGGGTCTCCAGCCGCAGCCGCTCATTCGGGTGGATGGGGGTCAGGTCCCGGAAGTGCGGTCGCGTGCCGAGTCCGGCCGCCGGTCGGCCGTTGACGGTGTCGACCCGGACGAGGGGAGCTTGCTTGCCGCCCTTGGGATTCGGCTGCGCGAGTCCGGCGACCAGGTCGCCGCGGCGCAGTCCGTGGGTGCGGATCAGGCGGGCCGGGACGTGGATGTCGCGCGGGCCGGGCAGGTAGCCGTCGCGGCGCAGGACCCCGGTTTGGCCGTGCAGTTCCAGGATTCCCGTTGCGGGAGTGAGTGTTTCGATGTGGTCGAGGGCCGGGGCCGGATCGGTGGATACGACCGGGGGCCGGATTTCGGCGGTTGTCATGGTGTTTCTCCTTGGTGGCCGGATATGGCCGAGGGCGGTGGGTAACCGCGGATGTATGCCGAGTGGTCACCGCATGGGCGGGATCTGCTCGGTGGGGAAGAAAATCGCGGTGGGAGGGACTCTGCGTCGACCTGCGTCCACGGGATCGCGACGCCACCACGGTACGTCACCCCGCGCGGCGCGGTCAATGCGTAGCCTGGAACCCATGAGCGATGCCAGGGAACTCGCGGCGTTGTTGGCGCAGCTGCCGGACGCCGAACTCGCGGCCGTGGTCGCCGCCGCCACCGAGGGCCGGGCCGGTCTGGCCGCCCTGCACGCGGTGGCGCGGTCCCTGACCGATACGCTCGGTCATGCCCCGGACGTCATCGATGTGACTCCTGACACCCTGCCCGTGGAGGGCTATTCACAGTCTGAGACGGTCGGGGGATCCGGGCAGGTCGGAGCGGGTCCGGTGGCGACCGGGATACCGGTACCGCCTGCGGGTATCCCCACCGCGCCCACGGTCGGCGGCTATTCCTCCGCCGGTGTCCCTACTTTCGAGTCAGTTCGCGATAAGGTCGAGCAACGCTACGGGACCTCGCAGGGGATGGGCGAGCTCGATCGGCAGACACCAGTGGGCCGTAGCGTAGAGGAACAGTGGGAAGCGCGGGCCGAGGCCGCGCGGGAACGACTGGATCAAATTCGAAAATCGATGCAGGGCAACGATTCCGAGTAGGTCCGGCGTTCCGTCCGAGAATGGGTGGAACCTTTGACCGAGCCGCGCGAAATTGCCGAGAAACTACTGGATCTCCAGGTCGACTTCATTGTCGCCGAGGTCTCCGGTGACCGCTTCGCTGAAGTGATCGCCCGCGATGTGGAAGCGGTGGTCGGCGTCGCCGACACCATCATCTTCCGCGACGTGGTCGAGATCGATCAGGCCAAGCAGACCGTCGCCACTGTCATCGACCTCATCGGCGGTAGCCCGGTGCTGGGCGAGATGGTCGGCACGCTGGCCGACTCGCTCTACGAGGACATCGCGGGGAACACCCAGTACACCCTTGGTGACGTGGTCGACCGGGAACCGGTCGAACAGCTGCTGGAGAAGCTCTTCGGCATGCATCAGGCCCAGGAGCGCATCCTGGAACGCCTCACCGAGAGCCCCCTGATCGCGACCGTGGCCGCCAAGTTCGTGGACAAGCTGGTCGACGATCTGATGGAGACCAACAAGCAGATGGCCTCGAAGATTCCCGGGGTCGGCTCGCTGGTGTCGATGGGCACCAATGCCGCCAAGACCGCGCGCAAGGCCGCGGAGAAGGCCGGCGGCACCTTCATCGGCGAAATGGCCGGTAAGGGAGCGCAATTCGCGCTCAAGCGGACCAATAACGCGATCCGCGAGATGCTGCGCGACGCGCCCGTGCACGACGCGGCCATGGAGTTCTGGGACCTGCACGCCGGCGAACCGGTGAGCGGCCTGCGCGAGTACCTGTCGCAGCAGGATCTGAAGGATCTGGCGCTGATCATCCACCGGATCGCGGTGACCACCCGCAACAAGGAATACGTCGGCGTGCTGGTGGACCAGGGCGTCGAGGTGTTCTTCGACAAGTACGGCGACCACACCCTGGCCGCCATGCTGCCCGAGCTGGGCCTGTCCGAGGCGGTCATCGCCGAGGAGATCCTGCGCTACGGCCCCGCCGTGGTGGAGGCGGCCAAGCGCAACGGCGTGCTGGCCAAGCTGATCCGGGAGCGGCTGGAGCCGTTCTTCCTGTCCGAGCCGGTGCTGGCGGTGCTCGCCGGGAACTGACGGCTGGTACCTGTCACGGGGTCGCACGCTGAATCCGCGTGCGAAAACCGGTGTGCGACCGGCGATGCCGCGCCGTCGGTGGAACCCCTCATCTGCTCCGAGCCGGTCCGATGGCGAAATGCTGGCGGTAGCGTTCGGGCGTGGTCGCGAGGCGGCGGATGAACACCCGGTGCAGGGTCTCGCCGTGGCGGTAGCCGACCTGCCGGGCGATGGCGCCGATGGTGAGTTCGGTGGATTCCAGCAGCCGCCGGGCCGCCTCCACGCGCAGGTCCTCGATGAACGCCGCAGGGGTGCAGCCGGTTTCGGTGCGGAAGGCGCGCGCGAAGTTGCGTTCGCTCATTCCGGCGCGGCCGGCCAGCACGGCGACGCCGAGGTCCTCGCCGAGATGATCGGGCAGCCAGTCCTGCACCGCCCGGATGGCGGGCGTGCGGGCGGGCTGAGCGCGTAGTTGCGCGCTGAACTGGGCCTGCCCGCCGGGACGGCGCGTGAACACCACGTACACCCGCGCGATCATGGCCGCCGTCTCGCGCCCGTGGTCGTCCTCGACCAGGGCCAATGCCAGATCGACGCCCGCGGACATGCCCGCCGACGTCCAGCGATTGCGATCCCGCACATAGATGCGGTCCGGTTCGACCGTGACGCGTGGATACCGTTGCGCCAGTATGCCGGTCGAGCCCCAGTGGGTGGTGGCCCGGTAGCCGTCGAGCAGTCCGGCGGCGGCCAGCAGCAGCGCGCCCGCGCACACCGATGTCACCCGGCGCGCTTTGCGGGCGAGGGCGGGCAGCTCCGGAATCACCTCCGCCGCAGCGGGACCGGTGACATCGCCGCCGACGACGACAAGGGTGTCGAAGTCGTCGCCGTCGGCGATATCGCGCAGCGAATGCGCCACCGAGAGGGTGAGCCCGCCGTCGGCCTGGATCGCCCGGCCGCCCGGCGAGGCCGTCAGCAGCCGGTAGGGCGGGACGCGCGATCCGCTGTTCTCGCCGGGCGGACCATCACCGCCCGCGTGGCCTCGCAGTTCCGGCGGTAGACGATCTCGCGGTGTCTCGGCGATCTGGTTCAGCAGTGCGAACACATCCAGCGGCCCCGCGAGTTCCGAGATCTGCATGCCTGGGAAGACGACCAAGACAATGGTGCGAGGTGCGGGCACCTCGCCATGATCGCAGTGGACGCCGGTGGCTGTCACGGTCAGTTGCTGATCGATCCGGCCGGATCGGGCGTGGCGTGTAGTTCCAGGAACGGGATGATCAGCGACGCGAGCCGGTCGGGGAACTGGGCGTGCGGGTAGTGGCCACCCTGTTCGATCAGGGCGTATCGGCCCAGTCCGGGCGACAGGGACGCCACGATCCGCTGGGCCTCCGCCTCGGGGTGGGGGTAGTCGGGGTCCTCACCTCCCATGATCACCAGCGCGGGACAGTGGACTTCCGGCAGCCGTGCCTCGGCATCGGCGGGGGTGGTCTTGCCGGTCTTCATGAATTCCGCCCAGCGGCCCGGACTCCGCAACTGGGCGCGGAGTTCGGTGAGGTAGTCGTCGTGGTCCTGCGGCCGGGTCGGGTACGCGACGCCATCGAGATACTTGAACCACAGCCGGGGCGAACCGAGCAGCTGGGTGCCGACCAGTTCGGTCAGGCCGCGCCGGTGCCGGCGGTTCGACCACAGCGCACCGAAGTCGATGCCCTGGGTGAGGGTGAACGGGTTGATCTCGACGATCCCCGACACCAGCTCCGGCGCTTCGGCGGCCGCGATGGTGGCCGCGCCGCCGGACAGCGAGTGGCCGACGATCACCGCCGGACCCCCGAAATGCCGGATGACGCCGAGCAGATCGAGGGCCACGTCGGTGCGGGCGATGGCCGCCTTACCGGTGACCGACGGCCAGTCGAGGGTGGATTCGCCGTGACCGCGCATGTCGGCGTTCACGACCCGGTGCCCGGCGGCGGCCAGGGGCCCGATCAGATGGCGGAAGTCCCGCCGCCACGTTCCCATGCCGTGTGACAGCACCACGAGGGGCCCGTCGCCGGTGACGTCGCAGGCGATCCGCCCGTGCTCGAGTGTGACGAACTCGGTCATTTCCCGGTCCTTCCAAGCGATTTCGTTCCGTCGCCGCGATGCGCGGCATGCCGGAATTCAACGCCGGAAAACGGATGACGCCTACCGTCCGGGCAGGCCGGATCAGTGGTGTGGCCGATCCGGTCAGTCGCTGACCACCCCGGCCCGCACCGCCGTCCCCGCCGTTTCGGAGGCGCCGAACCAGATGGTGAGCGCGTCCCGCAACGCCGCGGCTTCGTCCACCGTTGTGGGCCAAGCGATGTGGGCGTCCGGGCGGATCAGGGTGTGGCCGACCCGGTCGGCCGCCGACCCTGATAAACCGCAGCGGGGCTCGGTTCGGCGGGAGCGTCAGCCGATCGCCGTTCCCGCCGCGACGCCGGCGCCGCCGAGCCAGGCGGCGAGCGCGTCCCGCAAAGCGGGCGCTGCCGTCTCCAAGGGTTCGTCCACCGTTGCGGCCCAGGCGATGTGGGCGTCCGGGCGGATCAGGAGGGCGTCGGCGGGACGGTCGGCGGTGGTGGCGACGCGCAGGTCGACGCGACCGGCCCACTCCTCGGCGATGTCGTGGAGGTCGGGGCGGTCGGCCAGCACCAGCAGGACCGGGCGGGCCGCGTGCAGGAGTTCGGCGACTCGGGTGTCTCCGGCGTCGGTGCGCAGCGGCAGGTCCGGGACGACGGTGCCGGTCAGGGGGTGCTGGTTGGGGTTCGGCAGCGGGTAGCGCAGGTCGGTGCCCGCGATGAGGGCACCCACCCGGCGCAGGGCGGGCTCGTCGGTGAGCAGTTCCTGGAACAGTTCCCGCAGTGCCAGTGCCGCCGGGTCGTCGCCGCGCCGCAAGGCCACCTGAGCTTGGGTCTGCATCATGATGCGGGCACCGGCGAAGTGACGCTCCTCGTGATAGCTGTCCAGCAGTCCCTCCGGCGCCCGGCCGTGCAGGTCGGCGGCCAGTTTCCAGGCCAGGTTGATCGCGTCGAGCATGCCCGCGTTGAGGCCGACACCCGTCATGGGAAAGGCGTGTGCGGCATCACCGGCGATGAAAACCCGTCCAGCCCGGTACCGTTCGGCCTGGCGGGCCTGGAACTGGTAGCGGGACAGGCGGATCGGGTCACCGAGCGGAAGGTCGACGCCGAGGATGCGCCGGATGCTGTCCTGCAGTTCGGACAGGGTCAGCGGCTCGTTGTCGTCGGTGTCATCGATGGTGTCCTCGGTGGTCTGGATCATCATCGTGCCCGGGGCGAGTGACCCCATCGCGAACACGCCGTGCTCGGTGCGGGTGAAACCGGCCGCGACGGTACCGAACCCGGGAACATCGAGGTCCCCGTTCTCGCGCTGCGTCACCGAATCCGGCACGCTGACCTGCCCCAATCGGTTGACCTCGGGGTACGTGGTGCCCGGGAAGTCAACTCCCGCCATGCCGCGCACCCGGCTGCGCGCACCGTCGCAGGCCACTACGTAGCGGGCAGTGAGCCGATGGTCGCCGTCCGGGTCGCGCACGTCCACCGTCACCGTGTCAGCGTCCTGTGCGAGGGCTGTCACCTCGTGGCCCCGGCGCACTTCCGCGCCCAACTCGGTCGCCCAATCATCCAGCAGCTGTTCCAGTTTCGGCTGCGGTAGATGCATGGCCTGCAGCGGCGAATCGGTCAAGGGGCTGAAGTCCACGTGCAATCCGCCGAATGGAATCGCCGCCGTGGGGCCGGCATCCACGCCGATCTCGTTGAGCCGCGCGGTCAGGCCACGATAATCCAGCAGCCGCAGGATCTGCCCTCCCAGGCCATTGGCCTTCGGAACGGTCCGCAGGTGCGGCAGCCGCTCCAGGACGATCGGCCGCACCCCGGCCAGCCGCAGTTCGGCGGCCAGCATCAGGCCCGTCGGGCCCGCACCCACGATGATCACGTCGGCATCGGTACTACGCACTCGTATTACTCCGTTTCCGTGGGTTTTCGCTACGGTCAGCGATTCTGCGGCATCACAGGGGTCTTGTGGCAAGCCCCGGGGTGCGATATACGTTGAAGAGGGAAGTGGTTCGCCCCACCTCGCTCCTCCGTCCGCGCGCCGTCGCCGGGCGGATTTTTTGTTTTGCCCACCGGCATGGGAGGTGGCAAGCATTTGGTTGGGAACTTCGGCCCGCTATTTGAAAAGCCATGCATCACAATGGAATTCGGCTATGAACGCCGTTTTTATCACAGTAGAATAGAGGCATGGATTCGAATGGGGTGACACTCGAGGGCTGCGGTATCGCTGAACTGGCGGCCGCGGTCTCCACCCTGACCGAAACCATTCAGGGCGGGAAGATGACCGACTTCTCCGACGAAGACGTTGTGTCGTTGATGCAGCAGTTGGAAACGTATAAGCGTCAGCTCGCCGCGCTGGATACGCGGTTGATCATCGAAGCGGGAGAGCGGTCCCTGCACTCGCGTAGCGGGGCCGGGAAGATGGTGCCGTTCCTGCGCCACACCTTGGGCCTGTCCCGGTATGACGCGTCGGTGCGGGTGAAGATCACCCATTACTGCGGGGAATTCGTCCAACAGACAGGTCATGTCGCGCCGCCGGTGTTGCCGGTGGCTGCGGAAGCGTTTGCGGCGGGGGAGATTTCGCGTGATCACGTGCGGCATGTCATGGACGTGATGAACCATCTGCCCGTTGATGTGCCTGCTGAGGCGCGGGCGGAGGCCGAGCAGATCCTGGTGGATTACTCGCGCAATGGGTGGCCCGATGATCTGTTGAAGATCGGGCGTGACATCCTCGCTCGCCTGGATCCGGATGGGAAGGTCGTCTCCGACGCCGACCGTCGTCGCCGTCGCGGGATCACCCTGTGCCGTCCCGGCGTGGATGGCATGTCGCGTATCGAGGGCTGGATCACTCCCGAGTTGCGTGCGCTGCTCGATGCTGTGTTCGCGAAGCTGGCGCGGCCGGGTATGTGCAATCTGGAAGATGCTGAAAGCCCCAGCGCGCGTGACGGGTTCATCGAGAACTCGGTCCTGGACGCTGCTGCCGGTCGTGATCGTCGTGATGCGGGGCAGCGCACCCATGATGCGTTGTTCGCTCTGCTGCAGCCCGGTGTCGATGTCAGTGATCTGGGGTCGCATCGGGGGATGCCGGTGCAGGCCGTGTTCACGATGAGCCTCAAGGATTTCGAGGCCGGGGCCGGGGTCGCGACCACGGCGTCCGGGACGCATGCTTCGGTGGCTGAGGCGTTGAAGCTGGCCGCTGATTCGCATCCGGTGATCGCGGTCCTCGACGGGGACGGGATGCCGCTCTACCTGCAACGGTCGCGGCGCACTGCCAGTGAAGCCCAACGATTGGCGCTCCTCGCCCGGGATAAGGGGTGCACCCGACCGGGGTGTGAGCAACCGGCCAGTATGTGCGCCGCCCACCACATCACCGATTGGGCGCAGGGCGGCCCCACCGATATCGACAACCTGACGTTCGCGTGTGATCACTGCCACGCGTTGATCAACGACGGCCCGGATGGGTGGAAAACCGTTGTGATGGGTAAAGACTCGCCTCATGCGGGCCGTACGGGGTGGATTGCTCCGATGAGTCTCGATCCCACCGGCACCCCACGCGTGAACGAGCGTCATCACGTCGGGCAGGCGATCGCCGCTGCGGTCGATTCGAGCTGCAAGCAGTGGCGCTCACGGGTTTCATCGAAACCGCGCTGCTCGTCTGCTGCTGGCGTACGCAAAGCGACGGGGAGTGTGGTCGCCTCGCCTGCCCTGCCGGACTTGGGCTGACGCCGGGCCGGGAGCCGTCAGCCTGCCGATCCTGGCCCACGGACTGCACGCATCACCTACTCGAGACAAGAACCCAACAGACCTCGAGACATCAACCATTTTCGAACTCCACGAAACCAAGCCCACCCGCTGACCTCCCTTCACGCCGCGATGATGCGCGGCCGAACCTCGAGGGGGCTGGAAGGTGAGGCGGCCCAACAGACTCGGCCACCCTGTCTTCCTTTTCCTGTCCTCACCGGTGGTGGCTGGTAGGTGAGGCGGCCCAACAGACTCGGCCACCCTGTCTTCCTTTTCCTGTCCTCACCGGTGGTGGCTGGTAGGTGAGGCGGCCTCCTGAACCTGGCCAACCCTCTCCCTTTTCCTGTCCCCACCGGCGGAGGCTGGTAGGTGAGGTGGTTTCGCAAGCGCGGCCACCTCCCTCCTCCAGGCGTCTTTACATCTTTGTTGGCTTTTGGTCTTTGCTCTTCTTCGTTGCGGTTTGCCTACGCCCGGCTGAGGACCGCGATAGGAAACTGCCGCGAGCTCAACGCCCGGTACGTATTGAAGTGAGGGTAAGCGGCAGCGAGAGTGCGCCAGTGGGCATCGTATTCCGCGGAATCGTTGACTACCCGGTAGGTGACGGGGAAGGTGTCGCGCCCGACTCGGACCTGAACATTGTCGGTGGCCAGGAGATTCTTCCACCAGTTGGGCACTCCGGGATTGCCGCCGTTGGACCCGCACACGAGCAAGTCGTCACCAGAGCGCACGAGCATCAGCATGACCGGGCGAGGTTCGCCTGATTTCCGCCCGGGTACCGTCAACTCGAAAACCGGATCACCGAAAAGGGTAGCGAAGCGGGTCCCGCCGAAACGCGTGTAGAGACGGCGATGGACGCGGGCGTAGAAGCGGGCCACACCGCCCAGATAGGTACTCGAGTAGAAGTTGAAGCGGCCCATCAGGGTCAGCTTGCCGGGATCGGTGCCGGTCATGGATTTTCCCCTCGGGACGGCGGGCGGTCGAAACTGACTGTACATGGTGTCCAGCGAGTTGACGTGAGGGCTCGAGTTGCCGTGAGGGCTACTGGCTAGGCTTCGGACATGGGGATGGATACGGATCGGCCGGCCGGGGTGGACGAGTTCGATGGGCTGCGACCGTTGCTGTTCACGGTCGCCTACCAGCTGCTCGGCAGTGCCTCCGACGCCGAGGATGTGGTGCAGGACAGCTACCTTCGGTGGCGAGCGACCGATCAGGGGCGGGTGGAGAACCCGCGGGCGTACCTGACCACCGTGGTGACCCGGCAGGCGCTCAATCATCTGCGCACGGTGCGACGGCGGCGCGAAGAGTATGTGGGCAGCTGGCTGCCCGAACCGATCCGCACCGAGGACAACGCCGAACGCGATGTGCTGCTGGCCGAATCGGTGTCGATGGCCATGCTGCTGGTGCTCGAAACCCTGGGGCCGACCGAGCGGGCGGTGTTCGTGCTGTCGGAGGTGTTCGGGCACAGTTTCGTCGAAATCGCCGGAATGGTCGGCAAATCCGATGCCGCGGTGCGGCAGATCGCGCATCGGGCTCGCGCGCACGTGCGGGAGCGCCGCAAGCGGTTCGAACCCGATGCTCGGACCAGCCGGGCGGTGATCGAACGGTTCCTGCTGGCCGCGCAGACCGGTGATACCCAGACCCTGATGGATGTCCTCGCGCCGGACGTGGTGCAGATCTCCGACGGCGGCGGCAAGGTCACCGCGGCCCGGAAGCCCGTATTCGGTGCGGAACGGGTCGCGATCTACCTGGTGCGGCTGACCCGGAACGGCTTGGCGGGCATGACCGTCGAGTTCGGCACCTACAACGCGCTGCCCGCCGTCCTGTTGCGCACCGCGGATGGACGGCTCGACACCGTGCAGCTGATCGAAACGAGTGGCGACCGCATCACCGGCCTGTACGCGATACGCAATCCCGACAAGCTGCGGACCGCTGAACTGACTCGCGTGATCGCTCGGTGACAGGTCGCTGCGCGGTCAAGGCTCCAGAACCCGCTGAATCGTTGCGTAGCTGGGGATTTCGGCGACCAGCGGATGACCGTGTGCCACGGATTCGGCCGTGTGCACCGCCGCGGCCAGTGCCGCGCGGTACAACAGTGACCCCGTGCTGATGCGCCGCACACCCAAGCCGCCCAGCTCGGCGACCGTCGGCCCGGTGGGGGAGAACAGAATGTTCAGCGGCGCGCTCAACGCGGTGGTGAGGGCGCGAATCCCGTCAGGGTCGGTGATTCCGGGCACGAAAATGCCGTCCGCGCCGCACTTCTCGTAATGCTGCACCCGTTCCAGCGTGGAGTCCGCGTCGATGCCGAGCCAGTAGGTGTCGGTGCGCGCGTTGACGAACAGCTCGGGCACGCGAGCCTTCACTGCCGCGATCAGCTCGCCGTGCTCGCGCGGATCCGCCAGCGCCGTGTTGGATCGGCTGTCCTCCAGGTTGATTCCCGCGATGCCCGCGTGTGCGAGTTCCGCGCAGAACTCCGCCACCTCGTGCGCGTCGGTGCTGAATCCGCCCTCGATGTCCACGGTGACCGGGATGGTCAGCCGTCCGAGCCGCTGGGCCAAGGCCAGGGTTTCGGCGCGGGTGGCGGCGGTGCCGTCGGGCAGCCCGGCCGCCGCGGCGACCCCGAGGCTGGTGGTGCCCAGCGCCGGGAAGCCCGCCTCGGCGAGCATGGCCGCCGACCCGTAGTCCCAGGCGTTGGGCAGGACCAGGGGGCGGTCACCGTGGTGCAGGCTTCGGAACAGCTCGGTCTTCGTCATGGCGGCACTCCGTTCGTCGACGGCGGGTCACGCGGGTCGGGCCGAAATCAGTTCACGCAGGGGATCTTCGAGCCGATGGTGGTGGTCACCGGCTTACCGGAGTCGGGCGCGTCGGAGGTGGTCGTGTCCGTGGTCGCGGCCAGGCTGGTGCTGGAGCCGCCGGCGGTGGTGGTGGGCGTGGTGGAGGTCGCCGTCGGGTCCAGGCTGGACGGGATCTCGAGGTCGCTGCCGACGACCAGCTTCACGTGCCCGGCCGACACCGAGGTGGACGGGCTGACCGGCAGGCCGCCGAACATCTCCGACACCTGCTTGGCATCGGTGTCGCCGCCGGTGCCGTAGTAGACGGTCGAGCTGGTGCCGTCGGCGTAGGAGGCGTTGGCGACCTCACCGGCCGGGAATCCCTTGGCGGTCAGCAGCTTCGACACCTTGGCGGCCTGACCGGGGGTGCCGCTGGCGTTGACCACGTCCAGCGTGGAGGTGGGGGCGACGATCGGGGCGCTGGGCGCGGCGGGAGTGGAGACGCCGAACGCCTCGCGCACCGTCTTCTTGATCGCCACCGGATCGATGACGTTCACGTCCTGGCCGTCGACATTGTCGTAGCGCAGCACCGGCAGCGTGCGGAACTCCACCGACGGCGACTCCGCGCGGCCCAGCGTGGTGGCAAAATCGGTGAGGCTCCAGCCGTCGGAGAGCACCACGTCCTTGTGCGCCACATCGATCAGCGCCTTGAGCCGACCCGGATTGGTCAGCGTGCCAGAGCTTTTCATCGAATTGGCGACCGAGGTCAGGAACGCCTGCTGCCGGTGGGTGCGGTCCAGGTCGCCGTTCTCCAGGCCGTGCCGCTGCCGCACGAACGCCAGCGCGTCCGAGCCGTCCAGGTGTTGCGGTCCGGCCGGGAACTGCGCGCCCGAGTAGTAGCTGTCGTCAACGGCGTGGTTGAGGCACACGTCGACGCCGCCCAGCGCGGTCGCCAGATCGTAGAAGCCGGCCAGCGAGATCTCCGCGAACCGGTTGATCGGGACACCGGTCAGCGCCTTCACGGTCTGAACGATGCTGGCGCGCCCGGCTTCGCGGCCCTGCCGCTCCAGTTCGGGGCCTTCGGCCATGCCCTTGGCCTTGAGCTTCTCCTCGACCGTGTACTTCTTGAGGCCGTACGACTCCTTGATCTTGGCATGGTCGTAGCCGGGGATGCCCTGCACCGGCACGTAGTCGTCGCGCGGGATGGAGAACGCGACGATGTGCTTGAGGTCCTTCGGAATGTGCACCAGGATCAGCGAATTGGCGTTGTAGCCGCCCTCGCTGCCGTCGCCGGCGTGCAGCTGATCGAGGATGTCCTTGGGGAGATCGTTGCCGTTCAGGTCTTTTCGGGTGTCGAGACCGATCAGCAGCATATTGATGTCGCCGTCGAGGTTCACGTCCTCGGGGGAGATCGCGCCGGAACGGGTGAAACCCTGGTCCAGGGTGGTCTCGCCGTACCAGACGACACCGGTGATGCCCATGACGCTCGCCGCGATCATCGCCATCGCGCCGCGTCCGACCAGGCGCAGCCGCTTGTCGCGCTCACGTTCGGCGGGGGTGCGCTCGCGCCGGTTGCCGCCGCGGCCCGGCTTCTCGCCGCCGCC